>JAKPRU010001012.1 GCA_029557025.1 Candidatus Omnitrophota bacterium
TACTCCAACATATACAGCCACAATGACGCCGACTCCGAGCGCCACTCACACCTCAACCGCCACTCCAATCCCCAGTCCCACACCTTTCTTCACTTCCACTTCAACTCCCACCCTCACCTCAACTTCGACCTTCTCTCCAACCCGTACACTGACCCCCACTCTCGCTCCAACTCTGTCCACAACGTCCACTCCGTCCACAGTGTCCACACCAACCGTGATTGCATCGCATACACCGACTTGGATTCCCCTCCAATTCGTGCCGGGACCATCCATCCCCGCACTTCCGGCTTCCAGCGCCATGGCAATCGGAAACCTGTCATTTGCACAGGAACCGGCTTTGGTTGTTGTCTCGCAAAGAGAACTCGGCGCGGCCTCTTATCTCGGAAAAGGAGATGGGGCGTTTCAGGAGATTCCTTCCCCGGTGCAGCCGGGAGCATATGCCGATGTCATTTTTCTTGCCTCGGATTGGGTCGCCTTGGCCGATGCAAATGCGGATTGGGTTTTTCTGTCTCACTATGATGAATCACAGGGGTGGGTCATGCTGGATCGCCGGATCCCCATCGAGTTCCCCACATGGGTTCTCAGCGGCGATCTTGAGCCGAATGGTAAACCGGACCTGATCGTGGCAAGCCAAGTCCCCCGGACTATCACCGCCGTCCTGGATGTTCTTGGGGATTCGCCGCGACGAATTGATTTCGACTTGCCGTTTCGTCCCGTGTGTATGACCGTTGCAAATTGCGATTCCCGGCCCGGCGATGAAATCCTTGTGAGTTACGGAGTCCCTGCTGAGATTCGGATTTACTCTCTCGGAGAATCAGGCTTTCTGGAAAAAAGCCGCGTCGATCCCACTTCCGGTCTCGGACCGGGCGCTCATGTCACCGACTTTGTTGTTGCGGATACGGATGGCGATCCTTATGTCGACATTGCCGCTGTCAATTTCTTCGGCTATGCGCAAATCTTCCACGGTTCCGGAGATGGTTCCTTCCAGCGGATGGAACAGGCGACCATTCCTGCGCTTCCAAGGCAGATCGGGGTCGGTGACATGGATGGGGATGGAATCGAGGACCTTGTTGTGACGACCATTGGAATTGGGGCGAATGGTCACGATGAAATCTTTGTTCTGAGGCAGGATCCGTGGACGGGGCTTCTTCCGCCGGAAATTGTCGCAGAGGTTCCCGATCCCACTGCATTGGCGGTCCTGGACCTGGACCATGACAAGCGTCCGGACCTGGCGGTCTTGAGTCGAAAGTCGGATGAAATCAGGGTCTTTTTGAACCGAACACCGTCTCCCGATACATGTCCTCCTGTCGTTGCCAAGATCCCGGATTTGCGACTCCTGAAAGGCGAATCTCTGCCGAACGCTTTCGATCTGGATAGATATGTCGTGGACCCGGACACGCCAAAGCATCGCTTGCACTGGTCTGTCAGGTCCTGGGGAAATTGCCCGAAAATAACGATCCATCCCGATCAGGTTGTAGACTTTGACGCCCCTGCCGAGAGCGGAAAAAATGGCTATGCGCAGTTCATCGTAACCGATGGCCGCCATCGGGTCGCTCGAACCGTCCGAGTCCATATCTTTGAGCCATATCCTGGGGAAAAATAAACATTTCGGTTCCCCTCAACGCCACTCTCTACAGTTGATCCGCAAAAAAATGGTACACCATCAGGGCAAAACAAACCGCCATCAGCCCCAGGCACACCCATTCCACCCGCTGCCAGAAACGGCTGTTGTACACTCTCTCGGCATGGGGACTCACAAATTGGGCGAACAGTCCCCCACTGATTGCCCCGCCTGCATGGGCCAGATTGTCTCCCCGTACCATGAACGAATACAGCACCCCGATCACTATCCAGGTCATCATGAACTTGAAAATCTCCTGCCCGCGTGGTCCGCCCATCCGAAGCCCGTAAATCGCTCCCGCACCCAGCAAGCCGAAGATGGAACCGGATGCGCCCACCAGCAAAATCGGTTTTCCGTAGAACGCATGAAGAAATACAGACATTGCATTGCCCCCAAATCCGGTCAAAAGATACAGCATGAGAAACCGTTGGCGGCCGTACACCGCCTCAATTCTCGGTGCAATAACATAGATCGCCACACAATTAAACAGCAGGTGCATCAAATCCCCGTGCAGGAATATC
>JAKPRU010001026.1 GCA_029557025.1 Candidatus Omnitrophota bacterium
ATGAAAGAGAAGAAAGCCCGTGTCGAGGACGCGCTTCATGCGACTCGTGCCGCTGTCGAGGAAGGCATTGTGGCGGGTGGTGGTGTGGCTCTCCTTCGTTGCCAGAAGACTTTGGAAAAAGTCGAGGGTCTTGAAGGCGACATGCAGCTGGGAGTCAACATTGTCCGCCGTGCCCTGGAGGAACCGATGCGCCAGCTGGCCAATAACGCCGGTATGGAAGGTTCCGTTGTGGTGGAACGGGTTCGTGAGATGAAAGGCTCGGAAGGCTACAATGTGCAGACGGACCGGTACGAGGACCTGATGAAGGCCGGGATTATCGATCCGACCAAGGTCACTCGGACCGCACTGCAGAATGCGGCCAGTATCGCCGGCTTGCTGCTCACAACCGAGGCATTGATCGCAGAAAAACCGGAAAAAGAGAAACCCGCTCCGGCCGGACCCCACGGGGGCGGCTATGGCGAGGACTTCTAATCCGGTCTGAAGACAAATCCATGAACCGCCTGTCCCTCTCACGAAGGACGGGCGGTTTGTTCTTTTTGCCCCTCAGTAGGCCAGGCGTCCCTGCCTGGTACCCAGTAGGCCAGGCGTCCCTGCCTGGTACCCGGTAGGCCAGGCGTCCCTGCCTGGTATCCGGTAGGCCAGGCGTCCCTGCCTGGCAAAGAAAGGCGGCACTCCTAAACAGGCCGGTAAGCTTGGGCAAAACCATAAGGCAGTCTATTCTTCTAGGACATAGTCAATTGCCCTCCAGCCCCGAATACGGCTCTGACAATACCGTGATACACTTCGGGAAATATCTGGCTCTGTACCTCCCACGGGTCGATACAATCCGCCCGCTATTGAGGATGGTGTATGGGCGTTTTGTTTTCGTTCAGAGGAGATCCGAATGATGAGCGAGACTGCTGTAGAATCCGTCAGCAAGGTGGAGGAAGCCGCGCTGAAGAATTGCGCCGGTCGTTTGTTGTATCCGCCGGTCGAGAAAATCAAGACCATTGTCGTGGACAATTTCCCGGCCTTGGGACAATTGGCGGCGTTGCGGTTCATCGAATGGGTCCAGCAGAATCCGGGTGGTGTGATTTCCCTTCCGACCGGGAAAACGCCGGAGCATTTCATTCAATGGGTCAGGCGTCTTTTGAGTACCTGGAAGTCGGCTCGGACCCAGGCCATTCTTCAGGAAAATGGATTGGACCCGGGAATATTCCCGGACATGAAAAGCCTCCATTTTGTTCAGATTGACGAGTTCTACCCCATTCATCCCTGGCATGAGAACAGTTTCTATGCATACGTGAGACGTTTTTATCTGGATGGGTTCGGATTGGATCCCTCCAAGGCGCTCCTGATGGACTGTTACAAGATCGGGCTTCGTCCGGACCAATCTCTTGACGCGCTCTGGCCGGACAACGTGGTTGATCTGAGTCTACGCCGGCGCCCGGGCAAGACCCCGCTTGAATGCGAACAGAAAGCGCTGCTGCATCGAGTCGACCAGTGGTGCGAAGAATACGAGGACAAGATTCGCAGCTTGGGCGGGATCGGATTTTTCCTGGGGGGGATCGGGCCGGATGGGCATATCGCATTCAATGTGCGAGGTTCCAGTCACCATTCGGTCACCCGTCTCTGTGCCACCAATTATATGACACAGGCCGCCGCGGCCTCGGATCTGGGCGGGATCGAAATTGCGCGCAAGCGGCTGGTCATTACGATCGGTCTGGGTACGATTACGTTTAATCCGCAATGCACGGCGATCATTATCGCGGCGGGAGACGCCAAAGCGGGCGTTGTCAAGAAAGCCATCGAAGGCGAAAAGGATGTCCTGATCCCCGCTTCCTCGCTTCAGCGCCTGCCCAACGCCCGATTCTTCATCACCCAGGGAGCCGCCAAAGACCTTCACGAACGGAAGTTCCATCTTCTCACCCTGGCGGAATCCGTAAGCGAAGAAGAAACGGAACGGATCATCATCGACCTTTCCCTGCAAAAGCAGAAGCGATTGACGGATCTGACCCAAGAGGACTTCGAGTCGGACCGATTTGCCGCGGAACTGCTGCGTAAGAGGTCCGAAAAACCTGAAGTCCTGGCCGCTCTTGTGCGAGATCGACTGATTCAGCGGATTGAGAAGGGTGGACGGGCCTCCTCCAACAAGAAGTTCCTTCACACGGAACCGCATCACGACGACATCATGCTGGGATACCTGCCGGCGGTAGTGCGCAGTATGCGGGACCAATCCAATTCGCACCTGTTCGCGACCATGACGAGCGGATTCACGGCGGTTACGAACAATTATCTCCTGCAACGGTTCGAGATACTCCGCAATTTTATCGACACGCTTGCGTTTGCGAAGCTGATGTGCGAAGGCTATTTTGATCCGGCCAATCCGGTGGCGCGCAATCGGGATGTCTGGCAATACCTGGATGGTGTTGCGAGCGGCAGCCAGTCGATGTGTGACAAGGGAACCGCGCGGCGTCTGCTGCGAGACTTAGTCGAACTGTTCGGACGATCGGGGCTGGAAGATATCAAAGCCCGCATCACCGAAATCAAACACAGCATTGCTTCCGGCTATCCGGGCAAGAAAGATCCCCCGCACATTCAGAAGCTGAAAGGGATGTGCCGGGAATGGGAGGCAGAATGTCTGTGGGGCTATTTCGGCTATCGCTGCGAGCGTGTCCGACACCTTCGTCTCGGATTCTATACCGGCGACATTTTCACGGAGGAACCGACGGCAAGCCGAGATGTTCCGCCGATTCTTGATGTCTTCGATGAGAGCGAACCGGATATCGTCACAGTGGCCCTGGACCCGGAAGCCAGCGGGCCGGATACTCACTATAAGGCGCTTCAGGCGATCACCGAAGCACTGCGTCTCTATGTGGAAAGAACCAACCGCATGGATATCCGGATTTGGGGATATCGTAACGTCTGGTATCGTTTCCATCCCTCCGAGGCGAACATGTATGTTCCAGTGTCGCTCAACATGTTTGCCATTCTGCGAAGCGCGTTTATGAACATGTTTCTTTCTCAGAAAGATGCGTCGTTTCCGAGCTACGAACACGATGGGCCGTTCTGCGAACTTGCCCAGAAAATCCAGGTTGATCAGTACCAGATGATGAAAACCTGCCTGGGTCGGGAGTGGTTTCAGGAGCATTCCAGTCCGCAAATCCGGGCCACGCGGGGCCTGGTGTTTTTGCGGGAACTGGATCTGGACACTTTTTATGCGTGCAGTCGGGAATTGCGCCGATCCGCCGAGAACCGTTGACGACCGCGAATCGGGGATTGACAGGTGTGCGGGGGCACGGCTGTGCGCTCTTGGGGTGCAGCACTGGATGGGGCGCCTTTTTTCTGTTGAACCTGTTGAGTTTTCGCCGGACGGGGGAGAACCTGTTACTTTTTTGAGGCTGTTGAGACGGCCTGTCTGCAAATATCGTAACCTTTTTCGATGGTGGGTCGTTTCCTAGAATGTTCGAAATGGAAGACCCTCATCCCAACCTTTTCGCCGGATGCGGAGAGAGCATCGAGGCTTCTCCACTGGGGAAAGAAGAAACTTTTCTCAAAGGGGGAGGAACCTTTCGCGGAGGGAAATGGGGTGGGTGGGACAGCCGGAACCAAGGAGGTTTGTTGCCATGGTAGTTCGTTCGTTGATCGGCGCTTTTGTATTCGGGATTCTCTGTTTGACCCTGCCTGTCCTCGCGGAGGATAAAACCGACCAGGAGGACGTGTTTCAGATAAAGGTGGAGCAGCAGACTCCATCCAAACTCGATGCGGTGGACCTGTACTGGGGAGATCTGTTGGATCCCAACAAGAAAATCATCGCTCGAAGCGTCTATCTGGTCGATAACGTCGAGTGTATCGCCCGGTGGCATAACGCGGAGTATTTCATTGTAAGGAAGATCCGCGAGCTGAAACAGCAGACTCCGCTCAACGAACTGAAGACTCAAGAGGTCAATGACATCCTCAAGGAGTATTTTGAAAAGGAAATCCCGGACGACATTATTCAAATGGTGGTGGTGTTTCGCTGGACGCCCGGCGGCCCGGAATACACCCTGCCCAGCAATATGGCCTCCAAGGTGATACTTTCCAATGAGAAAGGAGTTCAGGTCGAGGGAAAACTCCAGGAAGAATTGTTGCGGGATTTGACGCTTCGACAGGACTTTTATTACAAATCCATGATTCTCGGTTTCGACCGATATGTCCCTGTCGGAAAGAACAAGAAGAATTCGGAGAATAAGGCGGATATTCTTGCGGATACCAAGACACTGAATTTGAAATTGACCTATATCCAAAAGGGGGGGAAGCCGGTGGAGTTCACATTTGATGTGCCTCCCAAGTACGATCAGCGGCCCAGGGAAATGGCGCTGCTGGTGGATTTCTTCCATGAGACATTCAAGCCGGTCCGGTGAGGACAACAGCGGACAGGCACAGATGGACACCGAACAAGAACTCTCTATCAGGGACCGGGGATATTCTGCTTTCCGAATATCTGCCGAAGCATAGACATCGCTTCGGGATGGGTGGGTTGGCGCTGAAGGATTTCCAGAAGAAGTATCTCTGCATTTTGAGAGTTCCCCATTTCCAAATAGGCCTTTGCCAATAATACGCGTGAAAGAACCTCTTCCGGGGCGATCCTCCTCGCGTATTCCCAATCGGCGATTGCTCCGTCCAAATCCTGCTGTACCAATTTCAGACGGCCCCGAATGCGGTAAATCTCCGGCGAGAAAGGCTCCGATTGGACGGCGGCGGCCAGATGATTGGAGGCAGAGTCCCAGTCCCCCCGGCGAATCGCCAGTTCGGCCAGCTGGAGACGAGCATCCACGCCGTTGGGATTCCAGGTGAGGGCTTCCAGATAGCAGGTCTCGGCTTCATCGAGGCGGTCATGCGCTCCGAGCAACATGCCCCAATCGATCCAATGGGTAGCGATTATCCGTCCCTCCAGGCTTTGGGGAGACCGGGCCATCCGACGCATGACAGAAGCCTGAAATCCTTTGAGCGCTTGTTGAACCGGTTCGACCTCTTCCATCGAAAGCGTTTCAATCGGCTCGGCACAGACTTGCACGAGCAGCCCGGACGGTTTCATGCGGTCATGCAATACCCAGGTATCGACTACAATATCCGTGAAGACAGCATATCCTTTCTCGTTGAGGTGTCGGATGTCCGATACCAGACCTTTACCTGAAAAACCTCGGTCGATCACAAGATCGCGACGTGTTCGGTTTACCGCAATCTCGTAGTCCAGCGCGTACGCCGTAGAGTCCTTGATCGGTTCAACTACCGCGCCGGATGGGATCGAGGAGACAAGCAGGCGAGCATAGACTTGGGGAACAATGTTGTCCGACTGCGAGACAATCGGTCCGTTGACCAGACACACCAGCGCAAGGACAAGCACGGCAATCGGCGCCCCCCAGATCGACCATCGCTGAACCAACCAGGTAACACTGATCGCGATCAGGCAGGAAAGCATCAGATAAGAAAGGAGACAGAACGGCTCAAAGTCCGTTCGCTGGCTGGGAGCCAACAGGCCGGTGATCAGAATCACGGCAACCGGTCCGGTCAAAAGGAACAGCCCCAGCCAGACATTCGCGAGAAACGGTTGCCAATGTCGAAGAGCGGCCCACCCGATCACCGCCAACACCGGACCCACAAACGGCCATTCCAGTACAAGGCTCCAGGCGTAACGTTTCAGCATCCACCCCAGGGCATACAGGCGATGCAGTTCGAAATGGCCGTAACGTTCACGTGTCAGATGCCGGAACGCATCGCCCAGTGAAAGAATC
>JAKPRU010001051.1 GCA_029557025.1 Candidatus Omnitrophota bacterium
TAATCGGCAACACCGGAAGCAGATAACGATAATTGTGGAGGCTCCATACGCTTAGTGTGGCGACACTGAATGCTGTCACGATCACAAAGAGCGTC
Source organism: Candidatus Omnitrophota bacterium (assembly GCA_029557025.1). Taxonomy (GTDB): domain Bacteria; phylum Hinthialibacterota; class Hinthialibacteria; order Hinthialibacterales; family JAKPRU01; genus JAKPRU01. Next base: position 96 of record JAKPRU010001051.1, read on the forward strand.
GCCAGAGATCCCCCGGAAAGCAGCCGTCGCCAATTGCGGTCCTTCCCAGAGCGGATTGCGGCAATCACCCCCAGAACAGCAAGAACCGGGGCCGCCGGAGCGAGATATTCACCGGGCCAGGTTCCATACTCCGGCACACCGGCGAACCATCGGAAAACACCTTGAATGTTCTCTCTGAATTCGGCCAGTTTTTCACCGGATGTTTTAACCGGTTCGTGCAGGATGGACTTTGCGACCATCCCGTTGGAGGACCAATTGCCCGTAGAAAGCCATGTCCAAAGGTACGGCCAGACAATGGCCGCCCCCACCGGCAACAGAACTTCCCGAAACACCTGCCGCAGATCCCGCTCCCGCTCATACACCCGAACGGCAACAAAAAGCACAGATACCGCCGCGAGAAAGGAGCCTTCGGGGCGAATGAGCGCCAACACAATCATCGTTGCCACGGTCAATCGGAAATGGCCGTTTCCGCGATTCTCCATTTCATAAAACAGCAACAGAGATATCACCGCTGCCGCCATCAGCGCGATTTCCATCCCGGACAAGAATGCCCAGAGCAACGGGCCGCTTGTCGCGAGCAGAAGCGCGATTCGATTCCGGTTTCCCGATCCGAGACATCCCCCGAAATAGACCACGGCGCAGAACAAACACCCACCCAACAGGATAGAGAATGCCATCAATGCGGAACCATGAATCCCAAGGAACGCTACAACGGCCAGGAGATGCGCATACAGCCAACTGGTGGCGCCGGAGGTCATCGGGTCGCCGTCATGGTAACGGTAATACTGCCCGTGAGCGATCTGCTCGGCGTATTGCAAGTGAATGGCGGTATCATCGAGGGGCGGGGCGATTTTCCCACCCGTATACCACAGGCCCGTGACCAGGAAAACAAACACATTGAGAACCGCAAGGCTGAGCGGACCGACAGGGCGACCTGTGCGCCGGATTGAATTCATCGTCAAGGGCTTCCCAGTCCAAGTTTTGTGCAAATTTTAGCCGAATTCCTGCGAGTCTTGATGACAAATGTGGTGCCGATGGTCTAAACTAGATCAAAATCCTTTTTTTCGCGAGGCAGCCAACCATGGATCTCGTACAGCAGGGAAAGGAATTGGCGCAGGAGGGACTGTTCGCCGAGGCTCTGGAAATCTTCAAGAAAGCCTTGGAAACAGACCCCAAGAACCCGGATATTCTGTTCTTCGTCGGAACTTGTCATAGCTCACTCGGCGATTTCCAAGTGGCAAAGTATTACTACCAGGAAGTGCTCAAGATCGATCCGAACCACTCGCGGACAAGAATGGTCTGGGCCGGCCTGGAGGAGGTGGAAGCCCGTGCGCCTTCCGCTGCAAAACCGGCCAGGACACCGGAGAAGGAAGAGCAGCCGGCTCCTTCCACCGAAGAAAAGGAAGAGAAACCCGAACCGATGAACCAGGTCGGCGTCGGAAGCACAGATGAGTTCAGGGACAAGTGGGCGGATGCTTTTCCCGCAGATCAGTACCTAACCCGCCTCACGCAAAAAAGGCATCGGC
>JAKPRU010001072.1 GCA_029557025.1 Candidatus Omnitrophota bacterium
ATACACAAGCAGAACAAAGTCAAGCAGATTCAGTAGGTTACGCACAGTCATCCATCTCATCTTCCGAACAAGTCCCTGCACCGCTTGAACACCCTCAAGACAGAAAAATGCACGCAAAGTGTGCACATAGCGTGCACTTCGAACCACCGAATTCCGGTGATCAGTCTTGTGCACACCAATCCCGCACTGGCAAAAAGGAACGAGAAAGCGGCTGCGAAAGAAGCGAATCAAGCGAACAAACTCCTTCCTCTGACATTCAGACAGTCATCGACGTTTGGCCGACGCTTCCCCAAGCAGTGAAGCAAGGGATTCTCTCCATCGTCCTTGCTTCCCAAGAGAACAGAAGCGGCAAGAGGAAACCATGATCATTCACGTCGATGAATCCTGGCGGATCAAGTCGGATGTGCGGTCCTGGCAGATTGAGGAGTTGCAGGGCAAAAGCCGGAAGGTCTGGCGACCGGTGGCCTGGGTAATCACCCTTGAACGCGCCAGGAGGTATTTGCTTCGGTACGGGGTTTGTCCGTCGGCGTTTGCTGCGGTGGAAGAGACATGGGAATGTCGAGATCCGTTCGATCCGGATGGGAAGAGGGGGTTTTGCTGGCAGTTCGACGAGGTGTTTCCCGCTGGATCTTCTGAGGCTCGTTCTTTGGCCAAGATGACTGTACGTGTTTGGGGCAGTGCAGCGCCCGAAGTGGATTCTCAGGCAGTGGAATCCTTCAGGTACGAAAAAACGCCTCTCCCCGAGGATACACGGCTGGAAACGGCTTCAGCGCACGGATACGTGATTCAGGTGGGAACCCAGTGGAGAATCCGACAGGCTCCTTATGAATGGTATGTGGAGAAGTTCCACAGGAAGAAGACCCCATGGGAACCGAAGGCATATTGCGCCAATCTACTGGATGCCATGAATACACTGCTTCAACGTCGGATCTGGCTAATCGAAGGCGATGATCCCCGAGCGATCATCACAGAGCGAGAGACCATCCGGCAGGAGATCCTTTCGGCATGGCGAGCCGTCGGGATGGTCATGGAAGCGGCGTAGAAGCCATACCTCGCGCGGGAAGGCGGGGGGGAGGCGGTTGTGCGCGGGCGCGGGTGCATGGGGATTTGAGAAATGGGGATTTCGGGTTGAAAATTGCGGATTGACAAGCGCAAAGGCGGGGTTTGGAGCAAAGAAGCGAAGCCTGGCGAAATGGGATCATCGAGGGATCTGTGAGGAATCCGATGGAACGTGTGGCGAGTATGGAATGGCACGCGGCAACAAGGATTCGCGCCCTTAATTTTGGTAGTCATCCTGGGAATAGTCCCGGCAACGATTTGGTTGGTTCACGATGTGGATGGTGAGAGGCAAACACGGCTATTCGGCGACTCTCTTCACTGGACCGATGTTGAATTCCGGGCGTTTGTTCATTTCCAGGGTGGCGTGCGTAAAGAATGGATAGACGCTCCATTCGACGCAGGTCAGAAGGTCCGGCAAGCCATCGCCATCCAGATCGCCTGCCCAGGGATGGGGACCATGGGAGGTGACTTTGATCGGCTCGCCATAGCAACACATTGTGCGCGGCGAATCGAAAACCGGCTCCGTTGCCGTGCCCACATTACGAAGCAAATAGATGCTCCCCTTTTCCGGGACAGTGCCTGCGCACGAATACACAATATCCAGTAGCCCATCACCATCCCAATCAACCGGGCGGAACGATTCCGTCCAGTGTGCAGAACGCTCAACGATTGCATCGTCGATGAATCGTCCATCC
>JAKPRU010000069.1 GCA_029557025.1 Candidatus Omnitrophota bacterium
TCCATGTTCGATCTCATGGGCCGCACGGGATGGGCATTCTTGGTAACCTGTTTCCGCATGTGCATTTCTGTTCATGGATGGTCCATTTTGCCGGGATAGGAATTGTGACTCCTGAAAACATAGAGTGCGGTGTCCGGCACCACCCACAGGCGACATTCGTAGTCTACCTGACCTCAATCAGTCCGAAAAGATGAGATCAGGGCGCGTGAGCGGATACGGTGACTTCGCTTGCCGATCCGGCTGAATTTCAGCAATATAGTGCCGGAAACGGAACGGAAGGAGACTTGTGCATGGAAAAGTCACAGACCGAGGCTGTTCGCGAATTCTTCGACGGATTGGCGGCAGACCCGCGGTTCCGGTCATTGCGAAATAAGCATTACCTCGGGCGGATTGCCGCTTTTCACCGGTCTGTGATCCCCCCGCACAGCCGAGTTTTGGAACTCGGCTGCGAAACAGGTCAGCTTTTAGCGGCAATTAATCCGCAGGTCGGTGTCGGAATCGACCTCAGTCCGAACATGATTGATCTCGCCCGCCGTTCCTATCCGCACCTTCGATTTGAGGTCGCAGACGCCCTGACTTACGAACCTTCCGAGAGATACGACTATGTAGTTCTCCATAATTTGATTGACTATATCGAGGACATTCAAAGCCTCCTCGCTGCGTGTCGTCGAATGTTGACGCACCGGGGGATCCTGGTCATCACGACCATTAATCCGCTCTGGGAACCTGTACTCAACGCCGCTTCCAGGATTGGGATTCGACGTCCGGAATTTGAACGTCGGAACTTCATTACTAATGAGGACATTCGGAACCTCTTGACGATGACGGGATATCAGTGTTTATTTTCAGGTTACCGATATCCCGTTCCAATCGGTATTCCTCTAGTCGCCCCGGCATTGAACGTTGTCATGCCGCATCTCCCGTTATTTCGTTATTTGTCATCGACCCAGTTCATTGTGGCCACGCCGCTTCGAACACGGCATGAATACAGTGTCTCAATAATTATTCCGTGTTACAATGAAGCGGAAAATATTCCCGCGTGTATCTCCCGGGTCCCGCGAATCGGGAGTCGAACGGAAATTGTTGTTGTCGATGACGGATCTACCGACGGGACCGCGGAGCGCGCGAAAGAAGCGCGGAATGAGCATTGTGAAGTTCGGGTGATTCGGTATTCTCCTAATCAGGGGAAGCTTCATGCGATCTGTACGGGATTTCAGGCTGCAACTGGGGAGATTCTCATGATCCTTGACGCCGACATGACCGTACGTCCGGAGGATTTGCCTCGCTTTTATGAACCGCTTGCCGCCGGATATGCAGACTTTGTGAACGGTACACGCGCCATTTATCCCATGGAGCAAGGTGCAATGAAAGTTGCCAATTACTTCGGCAACAAAGTATTCAGTTTGTTGGTTAGCCGGCTGATTGATCAACGGGTCAGTGACACACTGTGCGGAACGAAGGCCTTTTTTCGGGACGACTATTCTTTCTTCGACATGGGACACGATCCCTGGGGCGATTTCGACCTGCTGTTCGGTATTGCACGGCTGCGCCGGAGGATTGTAGAAGTTCCGATTCATTACAAAGAACGCAAAGCTGGCGTTTCCAAGATGAGGTCCTTTTCCCATGCCAAGAATCTTCTCAAAGCGTGTTGGCATGGCTTTCGTACCGTCAAATTGAGGGGGGATTAACGGTTTGTTCGGCGGATAGATCTATTGCCGTACGTGGATGACCATTCTCTACCTGCGAGGATAGGCAAAACGTATGATTCGATGGACAATGTTCAGAAACAGGGGGGTGAATATCGACGATCCAAAAACGACGGAACTCCGGTATGAGGTTGTCCGGAGAAAGAAGTTCCTTCGGAAGGTATATGAGGAGTGGTACGACACAATACTGGCGGCGTTGCCGGCGGGCGAGGGGGCCGTTCTGGAATTGGGATCCGGTGCAGGATTTCTTCGCGACTATATTCCTGATCTTGTAACTTCTGATGTCATTCCATCCAGGCAATTGGATCTGATTGCGGATGGGCATCAATTGCCGTTTCCGGATTCATCTTTGCGCGCAATTGTAATGGTTAATGTGTTGCACCATATACCCAGATGCCGCCTTTTTTTCGCCGAGGCAACTCGAACCGTCCGGCCGGGCGGGATGCTGCTGATGGTGGAACCGTGGGTCACGCCATGGTCGCGATTTGTGTTTCGCCGACTGCATCATGAGCCTTTTGATCCGGACGCAAAAGCGTGGGAGTTTCCGTCTACCGGGCCGCTTTCGGGAGCCAATTCGGCCTTGCCGTGGATTCTTTTCAGAAGGGATCGGTGTTGTTTTGAGCAGGAATTCCCGGAGTGGCGGCTGCTGAAGATTGAACCTTGCATGTCGTTTCGTTATCTGCTTTCGGGCGGGATGTCGGCGCCGACTATCAGCCCGGCATGGACATTTGGTTTTTGGGCAAAGACAGAGCGATTATTCCGGCAGTGGATCGGCGAATCCGGCTTATTTGCCTATATTGTGTTGGAACGCATTGAGGGAAATGCGACCGATGGGACGAATGGGAGGGAGGAAAGAAGAAAATTAAAAATTAAAAATTGAAGAGAAGAATGGGACGGGAGGGCACAAGACACGCAGAACAGGGGTTGAGGGGATCAGGCGTTGGTATCCGGGCAGGAGAAAAGTTGGGCGCGAGTCTGGCGGATGGCATTTGAGAGGGCGGTATAACGGCGGTGGAGTTCCCTTCCCTTTTGTTCCATGTCGGCATTTGCCGGTCCCCATCGGAAGAAATCGAAGAGAGTTGCCGCGGAGAGATGACCTACCAGGTATTCCGTGACGGGATCATGAAAGAGAGTCGCGGCGAGGGAGTCGAGTCGGTCCTGAGTGATTTCCGCTGTCAGGCGAATAGACTCTGCAAGTGAGGACACGCGGCGAGCCATTTCGTGCCTGACAAAATCCAGGTTTGTTTCTTCTGCGGACAGGAGGCCGATCCCCAACCAAGACCAGAAGGATTCGAAATCGAAGGACATATCGTGAATTCTCGCCAAGGCCCCATCGGCGGACAGGATCTCCGTCCCGGCGATCCGCGCGCCACCCTCGGTAGCATCAATTACGCGGGAAGAAGTGCGAAGGATATCCCGCTCCAGGGTACGGAGATAGATCAAGAGTTTTTTCAGGGTGGGGACCGACTCGCCGTTCAAACCGGACACCCAGAAAACCTCTTGTTCGCTCAATGAGACTCTCTGCAAAAAGGCCGCTTCGGAATCATGGGTTTGTCCGGTGTCGGGATCCAGGGCGAGATCCTGGGCCACGAGAATGATCGGATCACAGCCCCAATATGCGGCGAGATGAAAGCCGAGATGGGAAACCATCAATCCTTTGGGGATTTTGCCCTTCGGCCCCAGGACGGAATCCAGCCAATCGAAAAAGGGGGCATGGTCGGTCACAAAGGTGAGGGTTTCCGAGCCAAACTGTTCGGTCACGGGGTAACTTTCGGGATCGAAGGCAAGGCGGACACCGGGATAGGAGTTTTTTCGGAAGTGGCGAAAATTCAAGGGCGAGGGGTCCAGGGTTATCGCGAGGTGAGGTGGGATATCGGCATCCAGGAGACGATCCAGGACAGTATCGACGGCGATCAGAAGAGAGTGTTTCCTTAAATCGGGAAGGCGATCCATGTTTTTTCTGAGCGATGGCCCGGCAGCGACAATGACTGCCGGAACCCCGCGTAAAATGCCTTTGCCGCGATGCACTCCCCTGGATCGGACGAAAGAGGGGAGATTCTCGATCAAATTGGAGATGAATTGCGGTCCGGATTGCTGTTTGGTGAGGAGGCTGGTTTCGCCGAACCGCCAAGCCTCTGCGAAAGCCTCCTGCTGCTCTTTCATCCAGTCAGGGTATAGTATTTCAGTGGGAGAGTACTTGATGACAACAGATTGATTTGCCTGAATTTGGATGAGACGGCTGCATAATGTTTCGTAAGTGGCGCTTGCCGGGAGACCTACGAGCAACCGGCAGGCGGCGCATTCCAGAATGGGCCGCAAATCGACCGCCTGACACGTGGCTCGAAAGACCGACAATGAGGGTTCCACGAGGAGAAGCAGATTCGGCGGGCAGACGCGGCTCTCCAGAAGGCACAGCGGAACATAGGCCAGGCCGAGACCGAAAACCACGAAGTTCCACCCGCTTTGGGCGTCCGGGATTGTCGAAAGGAACCGCCGGGTATCCGCGAGTGGTTCTTCGGGGTGATGTAAGAGAAACAGGCTGTTTCCCCGGCGAATACCCAAGGTGGGGACCCCCTCAGAGGTATTCGTGATGACAACGGATTCATCCTCGATATCGGAGCGCAGGCGTTCCGCCAGTGCAGAGTCAAGGGAGTCGAGGAGAGTGAGGTTGTGATCGAAGAGGGACATGGGGGAAAGATGAAGGGAGAAAAGTGAATTATGAAGGGAGGGGAAAGAAGTTAAGAATAAAGAATTGAAGATAAGAATGGGACGAATGGAGCGGGAGGGATGGAGGGATGGAAGGAATTCTGTCTTGTGGAGGTGGTGGGGGAAGGCGTATACTCGACGCATAGAGTGTTCTATTGAGGTTGTATACCGGGTGGGGTTAAATGAATCGGCTTTCAGGGAGGTGGATAGATAGGAAGGTGCATGGATGATGAATGAAACGAATCAACCATCGGATTCCTCGTGGCTTGTTCGTTTAGCCCAGGACCAGGAAATTGACAGGAAGTCGATGGATGCGTTCCAGGTATTGCGTCGAGTGGCGGAGGCGA
>JAKPRU010001111.1 GCA_029557025.1 Candidatus Omnitrophota bacterium
CGCGAGCGGTCGTATCCGGGACGGTGCCAGGAGGTCGCGCCTGCCGCCTGGAATCTCGTGTGGGGAATCATGTATGATGGCAATTATGATGGCAATGGTCCTGGAGCAGGATCTCCTCGAACAAGAAAATCACAAGGAGAATGGATATGTCGAATGCGGACAAATTGGCAATCCACGGCGGTAGCCCGGTTTGCGCGGAGCGAATACCCGAATCGCTCCATGGAGTGATGGAGATCGGTGAACCGGAGAAGCGGGCGGTAATGAATGTTTTGGAGAAGAAACGGGTGTTTCGCTTTTATCCGGAGGGTCTGGAGGATTCGGAGGCGGCGGCTCTGGAACGAAAATACGCGGAACGTCTCGGCGTTCGTCACACACTGGCGGTCAGTTCGGGCACCGGTGCGCTCGTTGCGGGATTTGCGGGACTTGGCCTGGAACCGGGGGATGAGGTGATTATCCCGGCGTATACGTTTATCGCGACGCCGTTCTCCATTCTGGCAAACTGGCTGGTGCCGGTGCTGTGTGAAATCGACGCCACCATGACCATGGACACCGAACACCTTCGACAGTGCATCACTCCCCGCACCCGGGCGATCTGTCCGGTCCACATGCGCGGGTTCCCATGCAATATGGATGAGATTATGAAAATCGCCGGGGAACACAACCTGGCGGTTTTAGAGGATGTGGCCCAGGCGAACGGCGGAAGTTACAAAGGCAAACCACTGGGGACATTCGGTGAGGTGGGATGTTTCAGCTTTCAGATGTATAAGATCATCACCGCCGGGGAAGGCGGCATGGTGGTGATGAATGATGACAGGATATTTTCCCGCGCGCGGACACAACAGGACTGCGCCAGCCGATATTGGCTGAACACGCAGGATGAGATTTACGACGTTTATGGAGAGAATTATCGAATCTGCGAGCTTTGCGCGGCGTTGGGGCTGGCGCAATACGAGCGGCTGGATAGCCTGCTGGACCAATTCCGTCACTGCAAAAAGAGAATCCTGGCAGGACTTGAAGGGGTGAATGGGATCGAACTTGCCCCCAGTCATGATCCCGAGGGCGATGTTGGAATTGCCGTCATGTTTTATACGGAGAGCGTCGAGAAATCCCGCGAGTTCGCCCAAGCTCTGGATGCAGAAGGAATTCCCTGCGGGACTATGTACAACAAGGGAATCCCCGACCGACATGTTTTCTATTATTGGCCCTTTGTTTACCAGCTGCCACCCGACAGCCGGATCAGCCCATGGAATTGCGGCGGGAAGAAATCGCCTGTCCGGTACAGCCCCGATATGTGTCCCCGGACCCTGGATTACCTGGGCAGAGCCATCACGCTGAATGTCCACCAGAAGTTGACGGATAGCCATTGCGATTGGATGGTGGAAGCCGTTCGCAAGGTGGCGAAAGCGCTGTTCTGAACAGGCAGGAATCCTCACCCCCTCCCTTCCAAGTCTGGCGTCTATCGCGCAGATGAGGAGGCTGTTTGCGCGGATTGTGCGGTAGATTTTAATGGGGGTGCGGTCCTCGGCTTCAGCGTATCGGTACATTATACAGTTATGACTATCTCATTTCTGCATTGACCAAGCTGTTTCCAACCGATGAAAGAGGATACATAGGAAACCATCGTTTATGTTCAGGCAACCTTTCAGGGTTCATTGGGGGCTTCGCTTTGGCTGTGAACACCCTTTCTACATCACAGCCGGTTTTGTCCTGCTTATCCGATTGCCGTTTTTATGGGCGGTTGTTATGAAGCCCGAATGTGCTTTGATGCCGGACTCCGCGACTTATATTGCTATGGCAGATAATCTTACCGATCCCTCCATTCATCGAACACCGGGATACCCTTTATTTCTAGCCGCTATTCGATGCTTTTCGTATTCTCCGATTCCTATCGCGATGGTTCAGTCATTTTTGGCCGCCGTGACTGGGATCCTCGTGACCTGCATCGCCTATCGACTGTCTCCGTCACGGAATGGATCCGCCCGACTTGCGGGAATTCTCGCCGGGATTTTCTTTGCCGCCGATGCGGTCTCCGCCGGCTATTCATGCCTGATGCTGACTGAAAGTCTATGTGCGCTTGTCTTAACAACGACAGTCGCACTATTAGTTCTTTCTCCCGGATCACCGGGACAGCTAATCGGAGTTGGGATCCTGAACGGATTGAATGCCTTGATTCGACCGGTTGCGATGCTATGCGTGATAGCACAGTTGCCGTACGGATATGTGAAGATACGGAGTCGCCGTTACGGCCTTGC
>JAKPRU010001124.1 GCA_029557025.1 Candidatus Omnitrophota bacterium
TGGCTGCAACCTACCTGCGGGGGATTCGGTTTGTTCAAGCGCCGACCACTCTTCTGGCGCAGGTCGATGCCGCCGTCGGTGGAAAAACCGGCGTGGACCATCCGAAGGGGAAAAACCTCATCGGCGCGTTCCACCAGCCCAGCCTGGTTCTGATCGATCCCGCCACGCTCAAAACCCTTCCCACACGGGAGATTCTCTGCGGCCTGGCGGAAATCATCAAGCATGGAATCATCGGGGATCCCAAGATATTTGCATTTGTTCAGAAGAACCTTCGCGAATTGCTCTCGGTCGATGAGGAAACTTACGCGGACCTAGTTGCTCGCAACTGCCGGTTTAAAGCCAAAGTGGTGGAGCAGGATGAAAAAGAAGGCGGATTGCGCGCCATCTTGAACTTCGGGCACACCATTGGACATGCGATTGAATGCCTCACCGGATACACACGGTATCTTCATGGGGAAGCGGTTGCCATCGGGATGCTGGCCGAGACTCTTATCGGCGTTCGGATGGGAATCTCTTCGGAAGAGTTGTTTGAAGAGATCTTTGCGGTAATCCGTGATGCGGGATATCCGCTCGACCTGCCCGATGTTTCTGCCGAGCAGATTGTCCAGGCCATGCGACGCGATAAGAAAGTCTTGCTGGGAACCATCCGCATGGTCATTCCCAAACGTCTCGGACAGATCGAGGTCCGCGAAATCAAAGAGGAGCGACTGATCCTGGAATCCTGGAAAGACTTGCAGAGTCGGCTGCGAACGATCGGAACTTCCGACAAGATGGATGCCCCAACCCGTAATGTGGGGGCCATAACCTGAGACCTTGTTTTCGACAACACATTCATGACCCGAATTGCGATTGTATCGACAGAGCTCCCCGCGTTTCTGCCTGCCCCGACAGCCGGTGGCGGTGTGCGGATTGGGGGGATTGGAGCCGGACTTGCCGACCGGGGACATGAGGTCCTCTATTTCGTTCCTCAATCCGTTCTCGGAGAAATCACACACGAGCAGGTGCGCGTTTATCTTCCCGAAACACTGGATCGCACTCTTGCCGAGTCCGGGATAGAAATCGCCCTGTTTGAGCAATGGCAGCCTCTCTCGTTCCTGAAAGAGCGCCTGGAAATTCCGACTGTTGTGGACTTGCCCGGCCCGCTTTTGTTGGAGTATCTGTGGCGGGAGCCGGGGGCCGTAAACCGGCATATCATGGACAAGATCCGTTGCCTGTCTCTTGCGGATGCGTTCCTGATCGCAACACCGCGCCAGGAGTATTACTACGCGCCCTGGCTGCTTCTTGCTGGTGTGGATCTGACAAAGCGGCGTCCCATTCTCTGCCCGTTCGGTTTGCCGCTCCTGCCGAAATGCCGACAGGGAGTTGTGGCCGATGAACCACGGATTTTCTTCGGCGGTGTTTTCTGGCCTTGGCAGAATCCGGCCCCGGCGCTGCGCATTGTCCTGGAGCGGATGAATCGCCTCCGACGGGGGCAACTTGTCATTGTCGGTGGCCCGCATCCGTATCACAGCCATCCGCACACCGAGGCGGAATTGTGGGACATCCTGGACAACCTGCACACATCGTTTCTCGGAACCCTGCCGTTTCAGGATTATGTGAATGAACTGCGCCATTCCGCGGTGGCCCTGGATATCGGACCCTCCACGATAGAACGCAGCATTGCCTGTCCGCTTCGAACCGGCACGGCGCTCTGGGCGGGGACGCCCGTGATGATCTCTCCTGACTCCGCTTGGGCGGATGGTGTCGCTCAGCATAATGCCGGGTGGATCATCCCCAGCGCGACAGATCCGCTGTTTATCGAAACAGTGGATGCCATCCTCAAAGAATCGGTCGATATTAAAATCCGCAGCGCAGGAGCGCGTACCCTTACCGAACAGGCTCTCGATGCAAAAATAAATGCCGCCGATCTGGACCGATATCTTCGTAATCCCCAGCGCAGGGAAGTCTCTCCCACACGACTTGACAGCCGGTCTGTCGAGCGTGAAGACCTGCTCCGTCTGTTGCAGCGAAACATAGCGGAGTTGGAGCATCAGCGAGACTGCTTGCAGGCCGATCTCGATTCGATCCGCTCTCATCCGCTTTTCCGACTCTACAAACGATTGCGAACATTCATCTGAAAGGAATCTTTATGAAAACACACACGCTTCTCCTGGTTACGCTGTTCCTGTTCATCGGGACAACTGTTTTTGCTCAGGGTCAGGCTTCCGACCAAGGATTTGTACCGTTATTCAACGGGACAAATCTAAGCGGCTGGCAGCTCGCGGGCGGAGAGAAAATGTCGTTCTCCGTGCGGGATGGCGCGATCTATTGCGACGGGAGTGCGAACTATCCGCACTGGCTTCGGACGGAACGCATGTTTGAGAACTTTGTTCTTCGTTTCGAATTCAAAGTCCCCGGCTGGTGTGAGAATGGCTTGTATATCCATGCGCCCCTGTTCGGGCGTTGTTCGAATGTGGGACTCGAATTTCAGATCAGTCACGATGTCGGGACCGGCATAAAATCCACCGGCGCGATTTTCCCCGTTGTTCCTCCCATGGTGGCGGCCGCCAAAGACAAGAACCAATGGAATTCGGCGGAAATTATGATGAATTGGCCGATCTACCAAGCCACTCTGAACGGCCAGGTCATTCAAAATGTCAACCTGGAAGAACACCCGGATCTCCAATATCGACCACGTTCGGGATATATCGGTCTTCAGGACAACGGATGGGAAAGCTGGTTCCGCAATCTGTCCATCCGGGAATTGCCGGGGCAGGAGCAGTGGATTTACCCGCTGAACGGCAAGGACCTGGATGGGTGGGAACTGCTCGGCAGACATGCGCCGAATGGAGGAGGGCAGTGGCGTATGCAGGACGGTGTGCTGGTTGCATCCAACGGCGACGGTCATCTGGTGAACAACCTGGAGTTTGAGGACCTCGAAATTCAACTGTACGTCCGCACGGAGGACATCGCGAATGGCGGGGTCTTTTTCCGCTGGAACAATGAGAAAGACCGAGGGTATGAGATCCAGATTTTCGACAATCCCGATGCCAACCACCAGACCGGTAGCCTTTATGGAATTGAGCGTGCGAGCCACATGCCGGTGCGGTGCGGAGAATGGTATCCCTTGCAGATCATTGTCAAAGGGCCACGCTGCATTGTCCGGCTGAATGGGGAGACCGTGATCGATTACGACAAACTGGAGATTGTTCGGCCGGGGCACATTGCGCTGCAAATGCACAAGGAAAACTCCACGATCCGGTTCCGTGATCTCCGCGTGAAGAGGTTATGAATCCCTGGATCTGGTGATACATCTTTCCGGGTGGCACCGGCATCTTGCCGGTGATTGTGGCACCAGCCTCCTGTCGGTGGCCTTTTCTCCCCTTCTCCTACCAGGGCGATGGTTGGAATGTGAGTTCCGACACCCGCATCAGCGCCCCATTACCACACCCGTGCCCAAATTCGCCATGCCTCTCCTGTTATGAGTCACAATCTTGCCTGCAATGTGATTCCGAACTTCCACGGGCAGTGCCCCTGTCGCCTTCCGGGCGTGATAAAGCGTCGCATAGGTGATGCCAAGAAATGCCCAGAAATAAAAACCGAAAATCCTCTCCTGAAAAAGACAATGAACCACATTGGCGATGAACCCCAGAAAACAGCCTAGAAGCAATGAGTCCCAAGGCTCGCCATGCCGAATCCGAATCGCGGCCTGGAGATGCCGATACACGGTGATCAGCAGAAACGCGGTCGCAAACAAACCGGCCAAGCCCGTTTCCGCCCCGAAACGAAGGTAAAAATTGTGGGGCGTGTGAGATCGGCTCAGGAGATCCTGAAGGGTCGGATCACCCACATACGGGGCATATTCGTGGTAATAGGAGGAATAGTTTCCCAGCCCGACACCGTTGAACGGGTGAGCCAAAATCATCCTCAGTCCCACTTGCATCAGGTACTTTCGGCTGTTGATGGAAGAACGGACAGTCTGCTCTCCCGGAACGGCCGGATGCGTCAATCCTTCAAGCGTTGAGATACGTTGCTGGGCGAACGGGGAAAACAAAAGCGCCTGGTAGAAAACAAATGCCAGCGTTCCCACAGCAATCAGCGCCCGTATCTTCTGCCTCATCGGGAACCGCAGCAGCATCACTGAAGCGGTTGCAAAAAGCGAAACCCATGTCCCGCGTGTGCCGGCAAACACAATGGCAATCAGAAGAACCGGCAATAAGGCCATCACCCAACCGCCCCAAGCGAAACGTTTCCTGCTGAAAAACAAAATACACACGCAGATACAGATGATCGGCTCAAAATAAAAACCGATTTCATTGGAGGATAGCCATGTGATATCCCAAATCTCGGCAGAACGAGGCGCAAAACCTGCCCGGGATGCGCGGATCACCATCAGAATGGCACAAATCCCGGCGTTGAGCGCGTTGCCGATCAGGAAACTCTTATACACGTTGGAAGCAAGCAGGGCATTCACCACAATATAAAAAAAGAGAAAATAACAGCACCAGCCGGCAAGAAACTTCAGCCCCTGCGTGGGGTAAGTCGTATCGAGCAGAGATAGAAGACCGGCAATAAGAAAGAATGCACAAGCAGAGAATAACGGGATCTGCTTAATTGGCGACTGAGAGGAGGTCAATGACTTGCCCACATAAGCGAACCCGGCCAGCAAAAAGGCACAAAGAAATCCATAAGGAATCTTGGATGTGTATACGTCCTCAAGTGTGCGCGTTCCGAAAAATCGATTTGTGAAAAACGCAATAAACGGAAACGCAAACCACAACCAGGACGGTCGAGAAAGACCGACCAGCAGTAGCGGAATCCCTGCGAGAAATAGAATCTCCATCCGGCCGGATACCTTAATGGGAGAGACAGAAAGAATCGTGCGCTTTCGATGGGACTTCGTTTACTCCGACGATGCCCGGACACCCATTCCGTTTCCTGTTATCCCCCCGTCCAGGAGTTGTACACAGGGTTTGCAAACGAAGTATCGTTTAGAACACGGAAGGATTTCGTCAGCCGCATCGGATTCAAATCCCAGACTTGCACCCAGAACGCATTGTTGGCGCGGGCGTATCCCGTTGCGATCAATTCGTCATCCCCGTCCAGGTCCGCATCCATGGCAAAGTACTCGCTCAAACAGGGATCCTCGAATGCCGGGTCGTTCAACAGCAGGATACTGCCGCCCAGTTTTACTCGATTCGCCAAGTCCCACCGTTGAACCCAAATCCGACCACGAGCCTCATTCGTAATCCCGATCGCCAGAAGTTCTTTTTTACCGTCACCATCGCCGTCCGCCAAAACAAATCGATTCCCCTCGGGATAAGCAAATTCCGCACTGTCAAGAACCTTCAATCCTCCGTATTTCAGGACTCCGCTGTTCGGATTCCAGACCTGGACCCAGGTTCGCTTGACCGTTTCATTGGTCACACCGATGGCAACCAATTCGTCATTCGGGTCGGAATCGACATTCCCGGCCAGAAACTGGTTCAAAAGCGGCAATGAGAACTCCGCGGAGCTCAGGATACGGAAAGAGAATTTCTGGTAATGATTCAGCGGATTTCTCACTTGGCAGTACGTCCGGGGCGGGGTCTCGTTGGTCGCTCCCACACTAAGCACTTCATCTGTCCCGTCCGCATTCACGTCTGCCACCATATTGTGATGCCACGCGGGATTTGTATAGTCGAAAGCGGAATCGAACAGCAACCGGATGGTTTTCAACCGAATGCCTGTCTCCGGCTCCCAAGTCTGGAGGTAGTATCGCCAGGATTCCCCCTCCATCGTTGCCACTCCGGTAACCAGCAACTCCATATCGCCATCATTATCGACATCGGCAGGCATACACTCGGTCCACTGGGGAGACTGATATGCCGGGTCTTCCAGAACACGGAAACTTGGACGGATCTTTGCGCCGGTCATCAGATCCCGAACGGAAATCCAGGTCTTCAAGGTCCCCTCTTGTGTGATATCCGCTGTCACCAATTCGTGTGTCCCGTCGCCGTCAAAATCCATTGTCAAAAATCGATCCCATTGTGGATAGGCATACTCGGCATAGACATATCCGTCAATCAGTTTTCCCCCGCCGAGCCGCAGCCCGGTCAACGGATTGAAGACCTGCGACCACACTTGGGGATTTGTATGGTTGGTAAATCCGATGGCGACAAAATTACCCGGATTGGCAATAATCCGCCGTGGAGATCGAAAAATTCGGAATTTCGCTGCCGCTGTGCCGGTCGATAGGCCCGCGTTCTGGGCCAGAAAGACCGATTGAAAATCACCCACCTGTGTCGCCGAGGGAACCCAGCGGAAAACTCCCTGGTCGGCAAACGACAGGAAGGAACTCCCTGCCGGACCCGACAGCAAACTTAACGTGACCGGAGGCCACCCTGAATCCGTCGCGCTGACAGTCAGATCGATGGGATTCTCCACTCGGCCTCCAATGGCCGTTGTCGGGCTCACCGGCTGCCCACCGTATGAAATTGTGACCACCGGGGGAGGAACCGGAGTGGAAACCGGGGGCAATGTCGGTGTCACCGTCGGAGTGGGGGTATCCGCTGGTGTACTTGTGGGCGTATTCGCCGGCGTCACCGTCGGCGTGTTT
>JAKPRU010001152.1 GCA_029557025.1 Candidatus Omnitrophota bacterium
CGGGGTTGCTACGCGTGCATTATCAGCTGCGGGCGGGCAACGAAGGTGACCAATCCGAAATTCGCCGGTCAGGGAGAAGGTCCGGAATATGAAACGGCGTGGGCTTTCGGTCCGGATTGCGGAATCGACGATCTGGATGCCATTACAAAAGCCAATTACATCTGCAATGACTACGGCATGGATACAATCACGATGGGGAGCTCCGTGGCCTGCGCGATGAACCTGTTCGACAGCGGATTCATAACGACAAAAGACACGGATGGAATCGCCCTGAACTTCGGCAATGTGGATGCGATGGTGGAAATGGTGAGAAAAACCGCCGAGGGCGAAGGTTTCGGAAAGAAACTGGCTCTGGGAAGCTACCGGATGGCGGAAAGTTACGGACACCCCGAATACTCCATGACCTGCAAAAAGCAGGAAATGCCGGCCTACGATCCTCGGGCCATCCAGGGTATCGGACTTAATTTTGCCACGGGGAACCGCGGCGGATGCCATGTCCGGGGCTACACGATTTCGCCGGAAGTTCTGGGACAGCCGGTTAAAATGGATCCGCGCGTGACGGAGGGAAAGCCGAAACTCGATATTACGTTTCAGGATCTGACCGCCGCGCTCGATTCGTCCGGCATGTGTCTGTTTACCAAGTTCGGCCTGGGGGCGGAAGATCTGGCGGAACTGCTCAGCGCCGCGACCGGCCTGAACATTACAACGGACGAATTCATGAAGATCGGAGCGCGTATCTGGAATCTGGAACGCCTCTTCAACCTCAAAGCCGGATTGTCGGCGGCGGATGACAAACTGCCGGAGCGCATTACCAAAGATCCCATTTTGACCGGACCGGCCAAGGGTTTGGTCAACAGGATCGACGAGATGCTGCCGGAATATTACAAACTGCGCGGATGGGACACCTCCGGTGTGCCGACGAAGAATACTCTGGCCGACCTGGGATTGTAGGAGGAAAGCACAGATGAAATACGTAATCATCGGAGCGGGTCCCGCGGGGCTCCATGCCGCGGCGATTC
>JAKPRU010001153.1 GCA_029557025.1 Candidatus Omnitrophota bacterium
TAATCGCCGCGCTGCGTCCACTCCGGGACGATTCTCGAAAGGGTTTGCATATTGTAGTTTCGGAAGATCTCCCGATGGGATGTCCCGAATGTTGCGTTTCCGAGTTTCAGCCAGATATGCGGATCGTTCGCGTATTTCAAAAGTTCGGTTGCGGTCTTGGCGAATTCCTTCGGACTGGCGGTTCCTTTGAGGCGCGGCGCATAGTCGTTGAACAACAGTCCCCAGTCCACTTTACGCAAATCGCGGTAGGAATAGTGCTCATTGATGGCACGTCTCAATTCCTCAAAAGACTCCTCGCTTCTTGGATTCTCCGCTTTTGGAGCGGGACTCCCATTTCCCGGCCCGGTCTGAAACGAGATCGGGTACGGCTCGGCGGACTCGTCGTTCTTTCCGACGAAGTTGCGATAGGTAGAACTGTTGATGCTGAGCCAGTAATCATGATTCGGCTCCAGGTCCACCGGCATCTCACACGTCCGCGCGTCGATCCACCGAGGCTGACCGAGCATTTTCGGGAACGTCTCGCCACCGCCGACCCAGGAATAACCCGCCTGCCTCATGTCCTGATCGAACGTGACACGGATCTTTTTCAGGGAAGGATCAACGTTGGTATCGCCGTTGTCCGGGATGGCCTGGATCACTTTCGGCGGGGCTGTCCAGGAGACACTCGGCAATCCCGCAAGGAGGGACATGCAGACAATCGCGGCACGGAGAGCCACTTTCCATGACCCGCGTCCGACATTTTGCAGATGAGTGAGGGAAGATTCCATGACATCCAACCTCGCTTTCAGGCGGATTCATTTTGACCGCCGGATTTTCAGTAACAGCACAAAGGACGCATTGACCGCCACAATCGCCACCAGGACCCACAAGATATTTTGATTTGCCCAGCCTTTCAGCCCGAAGGCTGAGGCTGTATCGCTTTCAGCCATTGAGAGTTCGCCGGTCACGTTGCCCAGCGCGGCCGGAACACCCATGATTGTGGATCTTTCCCATTCCGCCACAAGGCTCTCCTCGACACCGGCCTCCCAATCGGCGGCAATCAACAGATCCACGCCTGGATTGAGCGCTTTGACCTGGCAGGAACACGGCCCGACAAGGAACTGACAGGCTTCCGCGATATTCTCTTTCGTGATTCCCTTCCCGACCAGTGAGTACAGAATCCGGCCACGTCCATACACCGGAAAGGCCATCGGCTCGGAGGCGTAGTCTAAAAGATCCGGTTCGCTGTGAATCAGCATTTCAACAAGAAATCTCTCATCAGGGTCTGTGCGCGCGACACGGAGAACCGAGAAGTCGATTTTGAGATCCGGCATGGTTCCCCCAGCCGGCACTCCCTCAAAATAGGTCTGTTCCGGAATCTCCAACTCTTTTTCCAATTCGTTCAGAGTTTCCTCAAGAAGAGAGAAAGCCGGATCATCTTTGGATGTATCGCCACTATTCAGCAGAATCCAGACAGCCGTTTCCTCGCTGAGAATCCGCTCGGCGATTTCACTGCGAGCGGGGGAATCAGGAAGAGTGCGCACAACTTCCGGGGTGAGCGCCCCGGACCAGACCGTTTGATTCGGCAAGGAATAATCGGGATATTTCAATTCGATCCAGGGGGAAGTCGATTCGGGATCGAATCCTTGCGGAACTTGAGAAGGCTGAAGAACAGCAAGATCGACCAGGGAGAGTTCATAATTCGAGTAGGGAACCTGGCTGAAAGATCGCGCATCCAGCGAATCAACGAGAGTTTTGGATTCAGGGGTGAGCGGTCCACGGTGATAGACGGTGAGTTGATAGCGGTCGACAGGCCAGCGTTCCAGGGCATAGCGAAACACCGGCACATCACAAGCCGGGACAGGGAGATGCGAAGATATCCAACCAAACAGGAGCAGGCAAAGCGGTATTCGCGACATCCTTCGATTCTTCAAGTAAAAACCCCTATCTCTTTGATGATGAGATGGATATCATCGCTCATGTTTCGGCAAGGTGTCCCGTAACCGCCACAGGCTGGAAGCCCGTGCCACCCAGTGTATACATCCTGGATTCCGGCTTTCGCCGGAATGACGGCACAGCGGTGGAAAACCTCTTCTCCCTCTGCCCTCGGGAGA
>JAKPRU010001164.1 GCA_029557025.1 Candidatus Omnitrophota bacterium
ACAAGGCAATCTACCGGAACCAGATCGACTCCAACGCTGAATTGGGCCAGCGTCTCATTCCCAGCGATGAGAATGACTCCGACCGGTTGATTCTTGCCCAGAGAGAACGCCTTGACCAGATGGAGAATCAATACTCGCTTCTTTACAGCATGGTTACCACCAGCTATTCGCCGGTCACACCCGGATTGGTGAATGTGAACACGGCGATTCGGGAAGTACTGGCCGCGCTGCCTGCCGCACCGCCGATTCGCGATGATCCTTCGCGGATCCGGGACCTTGAGGAACGGTTTACGATCAACTCGATGGTGGCCGATTACATTATCGAGGGACGAAATCCACTGGGACGGGATCAACAAATGGGAGTGGCTGAAATCGACGATGATGTGTCCAGCCGGGGAACCCTGGATGACAGTGTCGAATACAAGCTGCCCAGCGTGGGCCGGAGCAAGGCTTTTCTCAGGGAGTTTTCTTCCACGTCCAAATGGTCGAATGTTCCCTCTATCGAGAAAATCCTTTCGGATGATGCGATTGGGATGAAGGATGTCCAGGATCGTCGCTCGAGTGTGCAGGAGGTTTATGCTTCCACAGAGGTTTCGCCGCCGGATGATGGGCCGTACGAGGATATCAGCCGTTTCCTGTCCGATCTGGTTCATTTGAAACGGAGGGATCGGATGGCTGCCGCAGTCCGGCGGAATCTGGATCGCACCGGGGATGGTGTTACGGACGGTGTGGGGGATTTGCGGGAACGGCTCAATAAAGAGTTAAACCTGACCGGAAAAGACACCCTGACCCCGCGCGATATGGAGGAGATGATGCATCGCCTGTCCGCAATGACCACGGTCAGTTCCCGTGTGTTCCATGTGGTGACGGACGGCAAGGCGATTGCCGGTGAAGGGGAGGTTGCGGCTTCGCGACGGTATAAGAGTGTGTATCGGAGGTAACAAAGATCGTCTGTCTTGCGTTGAGTTACGAGTGAGCTCGGTGGGGGCGGGAATCACAGATTGCCCAAACTCACACAGACAGACGAGGGGCATTCTCAGGATTCCCGCACCCCACCAATCACGGTAGAACGGGTGAACGGCGAATCAGCAACCAATTCGGGAGCCGGAAAGACGGTATGCTCCCAAGGAGATGTTCTAATGACCACGATGAAAATGTCAATCCTTGCAGCGTGTATCGCGATAGCAGGACTCTGTCTGATAATCCCCCAGGACACGGCCGCCCAGGTTGGGGGGGACAATGTGATCACCAACGGAGAGTTTACCGCCGCCGATCCGTCTTCCCCGAACAGGGCGCTGGGGTGGGAGGGAGGCCGACGTGTGTTTGTCAACGGGGAATATGCGGGGGAGGTTGTCGGCCCGGCGGGTGTTCTGGCACAAGTGATCCCTCTGTCTAAGGTAGCCGAACTGCTTGCACAGGGCAGGGGCAATATCTATATCAGTTTTCAGATTCTGAATGCTCCACCGGTAGGGTCCGATACCGGACTGTTCCTGAGTTTCGCCGGGCGAGTATTTGATGTCGATCAATATCGAAACAATGCCGCCAATCCGGGTAAGGTGGAGATATCCTTCATGGACGATGATTTCAAGGCACTGGGAGACCGCACGCTTGCCTTTCAGGTAAAGGGGATCGCGAGGCGGATTCTGCTTGATGATATCAGTCTCACGTGTACGGCTTCCGGGGGAAACGGTGAAGAGGTCGAACCCACACCGACCGTGAATCCGGAACAGGTTCGTCCGCCTTCCGGCTTGGGGACGACCGAGTCTGTTGATCCGAATGCCACCCCGACTCCCAGGCCGCCAAGCGGGCTGGATGCGGGATCTTTCCGTATTACTGTGAATCCGCCGATTGTGTATATTACTCCCGGTTCGACCGGAACACGTTCCTATGATCTCACTTTTGAACTAAAGAATCGGGACGGAAGTGTGATAAGTTCCGATGAGGCTGCCGACCGCAATGCCAAGGTGACTTTCGAACTTCTCGGCGATCAGGAAGTCGGGTATCTGTCTTCCACGGATGAGGACGGGAATGTTCGGAAACTGACTACAGCCAGAGAGAATTTCGCCGATTATCTTCTGGGAGCTACAGAGAACAACGAGAAAGGTGTAGACCCGAAACAGATTTCCTTCAATTTAAACCAGGCAAAGGACGGCCTGATTCGTCTGATGGTTCGTGTGGAAATTGACGCGCCGCGTCCGGGGCAAACAGAGGATCTCTCGCAGCCGCTGGAATTGTGTACGGTGGTACCGATTGTGATTCGCACGCAACCCGGGGTATCTGCAAAGGGCACAATGGATGCTCGTGGCTTGGCTCCCCTCGACCGCTTCAATCGGATTTTTGTGGAGTCGCCTCTGCCGTCGGGAAGTTGAGGGATACTTGTCGGGTTATGGGATTCGGTTTGTCGAATTAATGTCAATTAATAAATAGGCTGTTGAACAGGAGGACGGAGCAATGAAAAGAAAACGGTTGCAGTGGTTTTGGGTCTTGTCGTGGCAGTGATCGGGGGCGCACTGGCCATTGTGGGACAACAAAGGCCGATGCACGAGGTGCTGACGGACATCGCGCAGCTCTCGCCCGATGATCAGCGAGGATATGCGGGAACCCTCTTGTTACGTGATGATCTGGTCACGTATCACCCGCAGTGTTTTCAGTTGTACATGCGTGCCTGCAACATCCTGGAGCAGCGAAAAGAGGCGAAAAAGTTGTTGCAGGCCTATGCGGAGCGGCGGCCGGATACGCCGGAGCTGGGAAAGGGATATTATGAGCTGGCGTGCGCCATGCGATTCCACCATGATCTGGATCGCCCATTTGCCGCCGGGATTTTCAAGAAGGCAATGCCGCTATTGACGGATGCCGCCGACAGAGCAGATAGCCAGTAGCACATTATTCGTCAGGAAGCAGCCGAAGGGCGCCATGAGCAGGCATTGCTGATGTGGCTGGACTTCCTGGAAGAATATCAATATGCGGCCACGCGCGAACATATCCATTGCGTATATACCGAGATTTTGCCGGGACTGCTGTGGAGTCTCGCGACACAATACGGGCCGTCGAGTCCCGCGATAATTGAAGCCCTCGCCCGAACCGCCTCCCCACCCGAGGATTTGCGTCTCCCTTATGGCCTTGTTCATGCGTTGATTCTGATTGAGACTATTCACCTGCCGGAAGCGCGAGAGCTGTTAACCGAAACGGCGATGCCCGCCGCCGGGCAGTGGGGGATCTATCGGGACCTGTTGGCGATGTATTGCGACTTTCGCAATAAGCGTAAAGAGAACGCAGTACAGCTGCTGACGCAATACATGGAGTCTGACGATGATGATGACTGGATTATCCACAACGCAGTTTCTTGTATTAGGAACGACGCCTCCACCGGATACGATCCATCATGGAACACCGCAAGACGGCACGATGGCGTATGCCGTTCGAATCGACGACGCAACAGGAATTTGGGTGAAAGACAAACAAGATGCCGATAATTCGCTTAAGCTGTGGACGGGGAATACGATTCGGGATCAGTTCTATGCTGCCGGTCTTACGTGGAACGCCACGCACACCGTAATGATCCAGATAACTCGATGCAGTTACCAGAACGGTGGTGACATGCCAGACGCAAATTCGCACGAAAACGGTCTCGACTTTGATATTCGCTACGTCCGGACTGACGGTACAGTTGCGCCCTTGGACTTGGGAGAAGATCCCGAGGACTATGACGAGGCAACGACCCAAGAGCTGATTGATTGGCTCGAGGCATATCTGGACGTTGTGGTCATCTACTGTGAGAGCGCGTCAGGTTTAGCGGGGGGATCATATACAGAATATAAGTGGCCATAAAGACCACTTTCATGTTCGTGTTGTAGATCCCGATGGTACCGGCAACTGATATAATCAGAAAAGGAGGCCAATCATGAAAGAGAATTCCTATAACACTTCGGTCTTTATCGCTTTGCTGTTATGTGTCGCCATTGGCTTTTCTGAATTGGTTTTCGCAGAATCACCTGTACCTGAGAACGGAAAGAATGATTCCCGAACAGCCATATTGGAGCGTGTTCGGAAGGAAGGGAGGAATGGATGGGACTTAGTGAAAACAGATACGGACTCTCAAACGAAAACCGTTCTATATTCTACTTCTGGGGATATCGGTAGGAATATCGCCTGGTCATACGATGGTTCCTACTTGGCATTCCTGGTATCAGGGACGTTGACTGATGCGCATGGAGGCGATGCTGACTCCAGCCAACATCTTGTGGTCGTTACTCCTGAAGGCAAACCCGTAAAAGTTGTTCCGAATGTCAGGTATTACCGATGGAGTCCATCGAAATCCGAAATCGCGGTGCTGATCGGTTCGCAGATTGAGGGAGGACTGGAGTTTGATCCGACAAAGACATGCACGATTGATATAAGCACCGGGGAAGAAATTGAGATTCCGGTGCTTGCTTATGACCTGTATTGGGCTTCGCACGACAACCGGATTTACTTTTACGTGCTCCACAACCCGGTTGTCGTATTCAATCCTGAGGATAGAACGACAACAGCCACGCCATATCATGGAATTTATTTCTCTCCTGATGGGTCGTATTACTATTGTCCTTCGATGGAAGGCTCACCGTTCTATCTGTATCGGACAGAGAACAACGAATTGGTGAAGTCATCTAATCCCATTCTGCAAAAAGAAATCCTGTTTCCTGAAGGATGGTTGGAGGGAACCAATTGCCTGGTAGTGTGGGATTACAGGCGAAAGGTGGCGGATATTATCAATGTCGAGACGGGGAAGAGCTGCGAGGTCAATGTGCGGCCGAGTGGTCAAAAGGGAGCCGTTATTTCACGCCAATATTGGCATGGTTCGGATGTGATTATTACGGATGAAATGATTAACGCGCTGAAGTAAGCGAAACACAACACGATGAAGCCGCCGGTGCCCACGATATTCTTGTTCCTGTCAATCGGTATCTCTGTGTTCGGATCGTCAACCGGTTTCGTCACGTCCGCAGAGATTGGGAACGGAAACAACGATTTCCGGACAGCTATAGTGGAGCGTGTTCGGAAGGAAGGGCAAACAATCCCCCAAGTGCTTCTTGCTGCATTGTGTTACCGCATCCGAAATAAGACCCTTACGTGGATAAAAGCGCGTAGGGAGGCATGATATCCGACTTAGCTGGAAAACTGCCGGCGGCACCAGGACTTTTTAGTATATTTAGTACGAAATATGTATTCTGTCTTGTCGGAGGTTATCCTTCATTACACATCCGACACGTTTTCCCAGCGCAAATCCAGTTTGCGGGTGGCGTAGCCGATTTCTTTCAGGTAGTCGCCGTAAGCCATCATCCAGTGCGAATCGCGGGCTTCATTGAGTAACTCGCGCCATTTGCCCTGAATGCGGACATCCTGCTGAGAACGACAGATCGGGTAAAACGGATTTCCCTCGACATTCCCACGTATTCCAACCCACCGTCCCTTTGTGTATTCAGGATCGATAAACGTGACCTCCTGCCCGATTGGAATGTCTACTTTCGGAGCCGCGCCGTACTCCGATTCCAGGTGGGTCAGGATCGTTACAGGTTCGTATTTAACCGAATCCATTCGCCTCGGACTTGTGCAATGCGCACAGGTCACAACCCCCTGATGCGGGAAAGTCGAATTGTGGAGGAACACAGGCTTTCCGGTAATGTGACGAAGAAGGATCCCCGCCGGAATAATTACAAAATCGGATTCGCAGAACGCGAGTAATCCCTCATCGTTCATCAGGCTAAGCGTGAGGCAAGCCGTAGTTTCCGACATGGGCATGATGGTTCCCATGCAGCTGCGGATTGTGAATGCGGGCGCGTTGTTTTCGTACATGAATTCTTTGAACAAGTCGTACAGAATGAAGGCATTTACAACAAACGGCCGGTCCGTCTTGAGATGCGTATCGGGCATGGACAGGTAAGTTTCCGTCCATTTCTCGGCGCGGGCGATTCGTTTCGGATCTTTGACAGCGGCGCGAATACGGGGTTCCGCGATGTCGTAGCCGATTTCGAGGATCTCGAATTTGAATTTTTCGCGGGCAATTTTGGGGGCATCCCCGGCATATTTACCTTCTGCGCTGCCCAGCGCCACAATTCGCGCGCCCATCATGTTCTTGACACCATACCATGCGCGAAGCCGCCATAAGACTTCCCGATAATCGTCAATGACCACGTCGTCAACATGGGTCTTACCGAGTCGGGGCGGCTCACTCCCGGCTTTTTCCGGGTCGTCTGTCGCAAGGTAGACCACACTGAGCGCCTCGTACCAGTAATAGGTCGGGCCGGAACGATGCCGCGCAAAAAGGATCGCATTTCCATCTGTTGGGACACAGGCCGCAAGAAGTCGGCCGGATCCGGCGGCGGGATAGACCAGCACGATATCATAGTCGCCTTTGCGGACAGATTCGGCCTCTTCGGGGGTTTTCACTTTCTGTGCAGGAAGGAACTCCACCGGAAACTCCGCCTGGGAGGCCAGCGCGCGAAGTTCCTCTGTGATACGAGCAATTTCCTCGGTCGCGGACTCTTCGGTCAGCACGCCTCCCCACGATTTCCACGAGGTTTGTTTCTGGGGCTGTGGCGTTGCATACATCAGGATGGGCTGTACGCGCAGCGGGCGTCCCCACAGCAGAAACGGCCGCTGGGGATCCCAACCCTGTTTGATCCAACCCAGGTCTCCACCGGAGGACGAGACGAGGGTGACCGCAGGTTTTGCCGCAGCTGCCGCCACGACCTGTTTTGTGCCGGACGATTCCGCAGCGATTTTCTCCGATCCGGCGCACCCTGTTGTGGAACCGGCCAACCCGACTGCGGCGGCCACACCCGTGCTGCTCTTGAGAAAAGACCTTCGGGATTGTTTTGAAACCGAATCCGACCGTTTCTCTTTCATGCTCTATTCCTTCCGCAATACGCCGATTATTCTTTACTCAGGACTCATCCACCATAGTACGGAGGACCGGGTATGCCGCACAGCGAACCCTATACTCTGAGCCGGATCGAGACCTCCCTTTTCAGGTCAGGAATGGCGTCCCACAAAAGATTTTATTCTCTCCATGGCCTTGCGCAGGGCTTCCATCGAGCTGGCATAGGAGCATCGGATATGCCCCTCGCCGCACTCTCCGAAAGCCGTTCCCGGAACAACGGCCACTTTTTCCTCTTTGAGCAGGCCCAGTGCGAATTCCTCCGAGGTAAGGCCTGTCCCGCGAATGTCCGGAAAAACATAAAACGCCCCTTTCGGTTCCACGGTCGGAAGGCCCATCTCGTTGAGCGCGTGGGTCACATACCTTCGACGCCGGTCATATTCCCGTTTCATGGCAAGGGCCGCCTCCTCCCCGTGTTCCAGGGCCTCGATGGCGGCCAGCTGGTCGATAGTGGATGTACACATGATGCTGTACTGATGGATCTTATTCATGGCCGCGATAATATCCGCGGGCGCGAGGGCAAATCCCAGCCGCCAGCCGGTCATCGCCCACGCTTTCGAGAATCCATGAAGCAGGATAAGGCGATCCCGGATTTCCGAAGCTGTGCAAAAAGAAAGAGGTTCCTCATCATAACTCAGAGGAACATAAACCTCGTCCGAAACCAGCAGCAGATCATATTCGAGCACGACATTCACAATTTTGTCGAATGTCGATCGGTCCAGAGCCGCACCGGTCGGGTTGTTCGGGAAATTGATCATCAGCATTTTGGTGCGGGGAGTGATGGCGGCTTCGATGGCCGATTGAGTGGGAAGGAACCGGTTCGCCGCGTAGCAATAGACCGGAACCGGCACACCGCCTGCCATGGTCACCATGGGCGCGTAAGAAACAAAGGATGGTTGCAGCACAATGGCCTCGTCGCCCGGCTCCAGCACCGCCCGGCAGGCCAGGTCAATCGCTTCGCTCCCGCCCACTGTCACCAGGATTTCGCTCTGCGGGTTGTACTCGACCCCGAATTGCTGCCGGATAAACTGGCTGATCGCTTTCCGCAGAGGGGTCATTCCCTGATTGGCGGTATAGGAGGTCCATCCGGTTTCCAGAGCGTGGATGCCGGCCTCACAAATATGCCAGGGTGTGACAAAATCCGGTTCGCCTACACCCAAGGAAATCACACCGGGTGTCTCGGCAACAATATCGAAGAATCTCCGGATTCCCGAAGGAGGCAGGTCTTGCACTTTTTGAGCAACCCGCCGCTTTTCCAGGTTTTGAGCATAAAGGATCGGCTGTGTACTCATGGCGTCACCGGCATTCTATGGACTTTCTCCTCTCCCTCCAGCAAGACTCCCAGCTCTTTGTATTTTTTCAACATAAAGCGCGTTGCGGTGCCTCGGACATTCTCCAGGGTCGCCAGCTTGTCGATCACAAACTGGGCGATCTCTTTCATGGTTTTTCCTTCGATAATCACCAGGAGATCATAACTGCCCGACATGAGGTATACCGCACGAACTTCGGGGAATCGGTAAATCCGTTCGGCGACTCGGTCAAACCCATAACCCCGTTCGGGCGTGACACAGACCTCGATGACACAGGAGATACGGTCCGTGTGGACCCGTTCCTGATTGACAATGGCCTTATATCCCAGAATGGTTCCGTTCGCCTCCAGATCGGCGATCCGTTTACGGACCTCGGCGGGATCGGCGCCGAGCATAGCCGCAACGTCCTCGGGGGAGATTCGCGCATCGCGCTCCAGGATTTCCAGGATTTCAAAATCTTTGTTCAGCATAATTCCGGTTCCTTGTGAAAGAATCGCTCGGTGATTCTGTGATGCTACCTGCAACATCAAACCTGATAGGATATCAATAGCGCAGCATTCCAGCAAGAATGAATGGGAGGCATCTGGCGGAAGATCCTGGTAAATTGTTTGCTTACCCGGCAATCCTGTCAGGACATGACAGAGACAGCAGAAATCTCGCTCAAAGGTCCTCTGATGAAAACACTGGTTCTCGCCACACGTAATCGAAAAAAGGAAAAGGAGATGGTTGATCTGCTGGCCGGTCTTGGGTGGGAGACCCGCTGCTTGGCGGATTTCCCGGATGCTCCCGATGTAGTCGAGGACGGGGCGACCTTTCTTGAGAATGCGCGGAAGAAGGCTGTTGAGATTTCTTTGTTCACTCATACCCTGGCGCTCGCGGATGATTCCGGCCTGGCGGTGGATGCGTTGGGTGGAGCGCCCGGAGTGCATTCGGCGCGGTATGCCGCCGCCGAAGGGAAACCGAATACGGATGAAGAAAACCGCCTGCGTCTGCTCCGCGAAATGGAGGGGGTTCCTCCGGAAAAGCGAACGAGCCGGTTCATCTGCGCCGCGGTGATCGCCTCCGAGGGTAAGGTTCTGTTTGAAACGGAGCAGACTGTGGACGGTCTGATTACATGCGAGCCTCGCGGGACAGGTGGATTCGGCTATGATCCGCTGTTTTTTTATCCTCCTTTTGGGGCAACATTCGCGGAGGTCCCCATCGAGCGGAAACATGCGGTCAGCCATCGGGGGAAGGCGTTGGCGGAAGTGAGGAAGTTTTTAATTGGAGATTGTCAATTGCGGATTGTGGATTGACCGGATGCCCCGGCAGGGCCATGATCGTAGAAGAACACAGCCCGTGAGGAGATCGACCATGTTCGATGGTGCGCACACACGGCGGACCTTTCTGAAAGGCGCGACGGCTTTCGGTGGCTCGGTCGCTTTCGGGGGATTAGCTTTGCCGACATGGGGAGACACAGCGCCGATCCCATCGCGCCTGTTGGGGAAAACCGGGATGTCTGTGCCGGTATTCGGGATTGGAACCGCGTCCCTGGGCTATCACACCTCCCCCGCCGAATCTCAAAAAATCATCGAAACGGCGCTCGACTTGGGTGCGACCTTTCTCGATACCGCCTACAGCTACGGCCATGCGCAAAAAGACATCGGTCGGGCAATAAAACACCGTCGCAGCGAGGCATTCCTCGCAACGAAGGTCCACACAAGCGATGGGACCACCACCCGATTGCAGCTGGAGGAAAGCCTGCGGCTGCTTGGAACGGATTATGTGGACCTGGTGCATATCCACAGCGCCGGGATGCTGGATCCGGAAAGAGTGCTGGGACCGGGCGGAGCGCTGGGGGCGTTGCTTGCAGCGAAAAAGAACGGGGCAGCGCGCGCGATCGGATTTACGGCACATCATTGCTCGAATGTGTTGTTCGATATTTTGGAAACCGATTCCATGGATGCTGTGATGGTTCCCGTGAACGACCTGG
>JAKPRU010001168.1 GCA_029557025.1 Candidatus Omnitrophota bacterium
CCCTCTCCCGCCGGGAGAGGGAGAAGAGGCGATCTGCGGGAGAAAGGGGAGAAGGAACATCACCGGGCAGCATGAATGCTGCCGTCTCCTGTGGTTTCATCCGCCGGGTTACCACCGGCCCTGCGGAGGGCGATAAGGACATGGTCTGCGTCATATCGAAACGGCGGCAAGCGCAGGCCGAACCCGGCGCCGGCAATGATGCACACCACACCGCCAATGACTAATGTGACCGGCGCACCCAAGTGATGAGCCAGCGTCCCTGCCAACAGCGCACCGAACGGGGCCATCCCCGTAAACATCATCGCATGGACTGCCATCACCCGTCCACGCAACAGGCCGGGTGTCATTGTTTGAATCAGGGTATTGGAGGAGGCGGTCTCGACAATCATGCAGAACCCGACCGGAATTAAGAGCGCTACCGAAAGCCAGAAGGAACGCGAAAGGGAAAACAGGATCAGGCTCGCGCCGAATCCCATGGCGGCATAAGTTACCACATGTCCCAAGTCATTCGCGTCGGGATGCATCGCCAGCCGTATCGCACCTATCACCGCACCGACGCCCGATGCACCCATCAGCAGCCCAAGCCCCCGCGCGCCGCCGTGCAAAATCTGGTCCGCAAAAATCGGCATCAGCACGGCATACGGCATCCCCATCAGGCTGACACATCCCAGTAAAATCAGCAAGGCGCGAACCGGCCTGGTACGCCCGACATAGCCGAATCCATCCACCACACCGGACAACGCGGAGCCGGCCATCTGCACATGTTTCTGCGTCTGGACTTCCATCATCAGAAGACCCGTAATCACGCCGATGTAGCTGACGGCATTGGCGAAAAAACACCATCCCTCACCGAGGCTGGCCACCAATACGCCTGCGATGGCAGGCCCGATAATTCGCGCACTGTTGAAGACGGAGGAATTGAGCGCGACGGCATTGATGAGATCCTCACGGCCCACCATATCCACCACAAATGCCTGTCGTGCCGGGATGTCGAAGGCATTCACAGTCCCCAGCAAGGCAGCCAGCACATACACATGCCATATCTGCACACGTCCGGAGAGTGTGAGACCGGCCAGAATAAAGGCCAGGATCATGGAAATGGTTTGGGTCGCCACAATGATACGGTGGCGAGAGTACCGGTCTGCGACAGCGCCCCCAATCGTGGCGAACAGGAAAATGGGAATTTGTGAGGTGAATCCGACCAATCCCAGCGCCATCGATGAGCCGGTCAGCCGATAGACAAGCCAGGACTGCGCCACAGTCTGCATCCATGTGCCGGTAAGCGAAATGACCTGGCCGCTGAAGAAGAACCGATAGTTCCTGTGCCGGAACGCGCGCAGAAGCAAGGTCAGGCGGGAGCGAAACCCTGCCGAACTGTCACGAGATTTTGCGTTTTCTGATCTTTCGGGCGTTTTTTCTATTGAATTCGGTTTTTCATCCGAGGTTGCCGTTTTGAAACGTTGATTCATAGATTCCCCTGTTTATTCATTTCGATGGGTAATTCAAGAATTATACCCAAAAATTATACAATTCCGGCGGGACACGAGAAACCGATCATAGCCTCCATCGAATCCATTGCCCCTCGCTTGTCTCTGCGAGGATGGAGAGGGGAAGGAACGACGAAACATCCTGGATCAAAAGATTCCGAGATTTTTCGGGAGATATCGAAAAGGGCGGATCAGTCTGTAGACTCGACCTCTCTCCGTATCCCCACCCATCTCTCGGAACAGGGGGGCGCTTGAAATCACAGGTTTTGCGGCAAACGGCGAAGCCTTGTTCCATCGGCTTCAGCGAGATTTCCTGATAGACGGCAATACGGAGACTTCCTTCGGAATGTAGAGAAGCCGATAACCGGATCGTCCGATTTTCTTTTCGAAAACGACCGTCAGACTTCCCTCGGCTCCCTGCGGGAGATCGTCGGCGAGCACCAGCACATATCGGTCCCGCAACCGTCCCGAGGCGATTTCATTTCGAAAGGTTTTGGGATTCTCGAAAATATCGAACGGATGTTTCACGAAGAATTGTATGTACGAGTGATACCAATTTACGGCGATTAACCGTTCATCCGGCCTGAGATGATCTGCGATTTCCTGTCCGAATGCCTGGATCGGATAGAGGTCCGCCTGCCTGCTCTGGTACACCTTGGCCCAATACATTTTTCCTCCGAAAACAGCAAGAAGAAGTGCCGCAAACAGGAGTTCTTTTTTTTGAATGCGCTGTCCCCAAGCAGCCGCCAGGCGTGCGATCAACAGAATTGCTCCGGCTCCGACCCCCCAGAACCATGCTTGGGGTTTTATGAAGAAAACCGCCCCTGCGGCAAGGAACGGGAGAGACCATGTCGCCCAACCGACGAGGTTACCGAGCAGTGCCCGGTATTTCTTCAACCATTGGGGATCTTGCTCTGCCAACCAGCCCCATGCCAGCAGGAGCGCCCATGCCGGGTAAGTCGATATGAGATAGCGGTTTTCTTTTCCCGAAGAGAAACTGAAAAGAATAAGGGTTCCGACCGACCACGCCGTCAGAAAGAACCACTGGGCGCGCTTGCCGGTGTTTGGAAGGTGATTGGGATTTCGAATGAGCCAGAGGCCGGGGATAAGAAAACTCCAGGGGAGAAGACCGCCCAGAAGAGCCGGGGGATAAAACCAAAACGGTTCGATATTCGTTTTTGTGGCAGACTGAACCCGCCGTACCACCTGTCCCTCGACGATGTTAAGCAGCCGGCCGAATCCCACACGACAGGAGAGTAAAACAACCCAAGGCAGAACAGCCAGAGTTGCGATTCCCGCTATGCAAAGAGTTACAAGGAGTATGGAAACACGGGATTGCCCGCCGACGACCAGCATTACGGCCGCAGTTACGGCAAACATGACGGGAGCCACCGGCCCTTTCACCAGGATGGCCGCTCCCAGAGCCACACCGGCGAGCAATACCGCACCGACTTTCAGGCGACCTTTTTCCCTGATGGCATACCAGAGTCCGATCAATGAACCTGTCGTGGTCAGCATCAGCAAGGCCTCGACCTCCGCCCGGCTCCCCTTTTCAAAGACCAAGCCTGATGACGCTGCCATAACGGCGGCCAGGAACCCTGTCCGGGCGTCCAATTCTTTGCGTCCCCACCAAGCCACGAGGCAGACCAGCGCCAGTACGGACAGAACTGACGGAAGTCTCCCCGTCCAAACCGTCACATCTCCGCAGGGATAAGAAAACAGACCGATCACCCAACTCATGAGTGGCGGTTTGTACAAATACGGTCCACCATTCAAAGTCGGAACGACCCAATCGCCGTTTTGCAGCATTTCGCGTGCTACCAACACGCGATTCCCCTCGATCTCGGATCGAAGCGGCTCTGCATTCAGCCAGGGAAGATAGAGCAGACCGGCGAGAATCAGTAAACGGAGATAAGGATGCGTACTGGCGGTGTATTCCAACCAGGAGAGTTGAGGATTCATCTGTTCGTTTGTTGAATTTCCCACGATATTGCGTGATTGGGAGTTTGTTCTACAATCCGTTGTCATTTATTTCCCGGGGATGTTGCCTTCGACTATTTTCGGACTGTTGAGCCGGCAAAGCGGCCGGATCAAGGCCCCCCGGCCACCGTATTCCTCAACACGCCCACCCCCTCCACTTCCACCTCGACGATATCGCCGGGCCGGATTTGGGGTGTCGTTCCGGGTGTGCCGGTGAAAATGAGGTCTCCCGGTTCCAGGGTGACATGACAGCTGAGCCAGCTGATAATTGTGGAGACATTGTGGATCAGTTCATTGGTGCGTTGTTCCTGTTTTACCTCGCCGTTGACTCGGCCTCGCACCAGCAGGTTGTCATAGTCCAGTCCGGAGACGATAAACGGCCCGCACGGCCCGAATGTGTCGGTACCCTTGGCTCGCCACCACTGGCGGTCGTTTTTCTGCCAATCCCGTGCGCTGACATCATTGCCGCATGTCACTCCCAGAACATATTTCAACGCCTCCTCCGGCGCGACATTCTTCGCCCGCTTCCCGATCACCAGCACCATCTCCGCCTCGGCATCCACACGCCCCGCACCGGGCGGAATGCGGATTGTTCCCTCATGCGGGATCAGAACCGTGGGAACCTTGAAGAATGCCTCCGGGTGTTCGGGTTTGGGGATCGTTCCCAAGTGGCTTTCGAAATTCCCCGCGAGGGCCAGGATCTTTTGCGGAACGCACGGCACCAGCAGCGTGACCTCCGCCAGAGAGCAGGTCTTCCCGGTTTTCTTCCATTCACCGAATGGGTCGCCGGAAATGCAGTGAATCGTGTCGTTCTCAACAATTCCGTAAGAAATCTTGTCGCCCACCTGGAACCGGGCAAACTTGAGAATGGGCTTTTCTTCGCACCACCCATCCGGGCAGAAAAGAACTCCGATAGAAAACACGGATAGAGAGAGGTAAAATAATGAATGTCCGGCAAGTGTTCTCATCGCAGGTGTCTCCTATTCGGGAAAAATCAGGTCCGAAGGATGATAGGTCAAGCGAGTTGTGCGCACAAGGAACTAAGCGAGGAGTTTTGAAGATGAGGAAAGGCAAATCCGGATTTACACTGATTGAATTGCTGATCGTAGTGGCGATCATCGGCATTCTGGCGGCAATTGCGATCCCGAATTTTATGAATGCGCAGATCCGATCGAAAATCGCCTATTCGGAGAGTTCCCTGCGGTCCATTGATATGGCGTTCAAAACGTACATTCTCGATTCGGGACTCTCCCCCGGCAACAGTAGAACGGCCATCGGGCATCATGCGAACGGGTGTTACCAGCAGATCCCCTTTACTACGCCGGTCGCCTACCTTCCCCATGCGCTTCGGGACCGATTTCAGGACGGACGACAGCCGGAAGAGGTTTCGCACGGGCAGTATTGTTTCCATTTCGACCCCATTCTGTCGGAGTTTCAGGCCAGGGCGTTCATGGCCGGGATGCCGAACAATCCGGGACTTTTTGCGCAAGCGGTGAGCAGTATCGGAGTTTTCTCCGGCCACGGGCCGACATTGCGCTATGAAACCGGAATGCCGTTTTATGCGGCCAGTAATGGGCTGATCAGCCATGGGGCTATCGCGCGATTTATTGCCGCGCCGTATTAGGTTTTCGTTAGCCCCTGGCCCTTTCTCCAGGAATGGAGAGAAGATTTTCCTCCCCCCCTCCCCCCTCTCTATGGACAGAAAGCATTAGAGAAGAATGTGGAGGGTGCGGGGGATGGGAGCGGTGCGCTTTGCAGCGACGCTGAAGGCGCTGGGAATGAACATTCTGCGGTGTGCGCAGGGGGTTTCGGAGGGGATCAAACCGCTCGGAAAGCCTTTTTGGAGCGCTTCCGGTCGAGAATCGACCTGATTTTGTGTTCGGACTTGGTTTTCGTGCCTGGTGGCGCAGATCAAAGGAAAAAACTACTTTTTCCTGCCCCCAACCGTCTGAGACTTTTTACGTGGCGTCAAGGATGGGGGAGACACAGAGGGAGCGCGTTTCTTTACTCATTCACCTATCGTACGAAAGGCTGTGTTTCCTTTCCCAAATCACCGGCCCTACCGGAGGGATTCTCACGATGGATGTTCATATCGGTACATCGGGCTATTCATACAAGGACTGGAAGGGAGTTTTTTATCCTCCGACACTCCCCGACCGGAAAATGCTTTCGTACTACTGCCAGTTTTTTGATACGCTGGAACTGAATGTGACGTATTACCGCATCCCCACACTGCGCACGATGACCGGAATCGCAGAGACCACGCCCGATGATTTCCATGTCTGGGTGAAGGCACACCAGGACATGACGCACCATCGGGGGAAGAATCCCGATATTTTCCCGCAATTTCTGGGGTGTATTCGTCCGCTTCAGGATCAGGGGAAATTTCAGGGTGTGCTACTTCAGTTTCCGTTTTCGTTCAAGGGGAATCGCGAGAACTGCCTGTATTTGAAAGAGTTGCGGGAGCGGCTGGGAGAGCTGAACCTGGCTGTAGAGTTCCGGCATGACAGTTGGATCACTCCGGAGGTGCTGGATTTCCTTCGCGGATTGAACATGACCTATTGCATCCCGGATGAACCGGATCTTCCGGGCCTGGTTCCGCCGGACCCGCATGTCACCTCGCGCATTGCTTACGTTCGATTTCACGGACGGAACAAACAGCATTGGTGGCGGGGCGGGGACCGATACAATTACGAATACTCCGAGGAGGAACTGACCGAGTGGCTTCCGAGAATCGACCGCCTTTCCAAGACCGCCCAGATTGTCTTTCTGTTGTTCAATAACTGCCACTTGGGGCAGGCGGTTCGAAATGCGTTGTGGATGAAGGAAGCGTTGTGCTGACCCTGAAGAGGTCGAACAGTCTTTCAGGGCCAAATGTCCGATGTCAGCGCCTTGCGGATCTGGAAGTAATCCCAGCGTGAGACGCGCTTGCCCATGGCTCCGGCGGCCTCTTCGATGTTTTTCGGACTCTTGACTCCGACAAGGGCGCAGGTTACCGCCGGATGCGCCAGAGTTGCCGCAATCACCTGCTGTGTTACGGTCATCCCGTTGGCCTCCGCGATGGGACGAAGCCGGTTGACGCGATTCACATTTTTTTTGAACTCGTCCCCCTGAAACATCGGATGGGTTTTTCGGAGGTCATCAAACGTCTCATCCCCATTGAATTTGCCTGTCAGCAAGCCGTACTGAAGGGTGGAATAGGCCAAAACACCGATACCCTGCGCCATGCAGAATGGAAACAGATCATCCTCCGCTTCTCGACACAAAAGGTTATATCGCGGCTGAAGGGTATCCATTCGCCCGAAACGGAGCGCGGCGCGGAGTTGCTCGACATTATAGTTGCTGCATCCGGCGTATCGGATTTTCCCCTGTTGTTTCAAGACCTCAAATGCCCGCGCGGTTTCTTCGGGGTGCGTAAAGACATCAAAGGCGTGAGCCTGGTATAAGTCGATGGTCTCAAGCCCCAGCCGGCGCAACGATTGTTCGCATTCCCAGATCAAATAATCATAAGAAAGATCGGGAACACGCTCATTGTTGCGTTCCGGCAGCCAATGGTGACAGGCTTTTGTGGCGACAACGAAGTCCTCGCGTGGGATGCCTTTCAGGGCACGGCCCAGGATTTCCTCGGCCAGCCCGTCACCGTAAGCATCGGCGTTGTCGAAGAAGTTGATTCCGACCTCCAGCGCTTTATGGACAGCGGCGATCAGATCCTCTTCGGGAACAGCTCCCCAGAAAGTCTGACCCATTTGCCAGCAGCCGAAACAGACCGGGCTGACCATAAGGGCGGTATTACCAAGTTGAACACGTTCTTTTGCCATAGGACCGATCTCCTTTGAATACGAATAATACGGATACCATGAACTGTTCCGGGAAAAGGATCAATGGTGATTGGAGTGGACAAAGTGGACGCTGTGGACCTGGTGGACAACGGAAGGATTCATATTCAGCGTTTCCAGAGCCATTGACCCTGACGGATTCCGAGGTGTTCGCTGGTTCCGAGCCACGCGCCACGGAGTTCGGCAGGGTCCTCGCCCATTTGCATAATGAATACACCGTGATAATCGGACCCGCGCTGTGTGGATTTCCACC
>JAKPRU010001174.1 GCA_029557025.1 Candidatus Omnitrophota bacterium
GATTCGAGCATCATGGAGCGGGCCACGAGGAATGGAACCGAGCCGCCATCCGGTTCGGACTTTCCCATCACGTTATAGACTTGGAAAGGACGGAATGAGTCCGATCGAGGAAAGGAGAAAACGTTTTCTCCGTAAACCCATCGGCAATATTGTGGACAACACCCTATTCTTCAGTATCTCGATCCCGGGTTTCTTTATCCTGCTGGTTCTGTCGGCTTTTTTTTCAGCCTCCGAGACGGCGCTGACCTCGATGACAAAGCTGCGCATCAAAGGCCTGTTCAATGAAGGGACCGGTTCGTACAAGAAACTGGAATCCTGGCTTCACGATCCCAACCAATACCTGGTCACCATTCTGGTCGGCAACAATATCGTGAACATCGGGGCTTCCGTTCTGGCGACCGGGATATTCACGCGGCTTCTGGAACGATACGGCTGGGATCACACCGGTGCGGCCGGGGGTGGGCTGGCATTCGGCACAGTCACCCTGCTCCTGCTGGTCTTCGGGGAGATCACGCCCAAGACGTTTGCGAAACAACATGCGGATCGCATTGCGCTTCTGGTGATTCGCCCGCTGGATCGGCTTTATTACATCTTGTATCCGTTCATCCTGATGTTTCTGGCGATCTCCAACGCATTGATTCGACTTCTGGGCGGCCAGACGGTCAAGGAAGTGCCCATTGTCACCGCCGAGGATGTACGCACGTTGATCGAGGTCAGCGAGCGGGAGGGGCTGATCGAAGAGGAAGAACGGGAGATGATTCATCACATCATCGACTTCGGGGATACCGTGGTGCGCGAGATCATGACCCCTCGTGTCGATATCCAGGCTCTCGACGTGGAGACCCCGTATGACCAGGTGCGGAAAGCAGTTATCGAGGGAGGGCACTCGCGGATTCCGGTCCATGACGGGGACATCGACCGGGTCATCGGCATCCTTTACGCAAAAGACCTCCTGGCCTTCCAGTATTCCGATGGGAAGGAGTGGCAACTGCGCGATATTGTCCGACCCGCGCTGTTCATCCCCGAAAGCAAGAAAGTACACGATCTTCTCCAGACCTTTCGCCAGGAACGGACTCACATTGCGATGGTGGTAGACGAGTATGGCGGGATCGCCGGGCTGGTAACTATCGAGGATGTGCTGGAGGAAATTGTCGGCGAAATCCAGGATGAACACGATAAAGAAGTGCCGGATTACTATGTCGGGAAAAACGGCGAAATCATCGCGAACGCGAAAGTAGACATAGACGTCCTGCGGGAGGATCTGGACCTGGATCTTTCCTTGCCCGATGCAGAGTTCGAAACCCTGGGGGGATTTATTACCTGTTTCCTGGGAGATTTGCCGCGCACGGGCCAGGTGATTGAATACGGCGCGATTGAAATGACGATTCTCGACGCGGATAACCGGCGTATTAAGCGAGTAAAACTTGTTCGACGGCCTTCCGAGGGAGAGGCGGAGAGGGAAATAAGAGAGGAATGATGGTTGTGACCGAGTTTTCTTACGGGCATCGCTCCGGCGGGGCCGGTGATTGGGAAAAAGAAAGCGTGGCTTTCCGCCCTTCTTTGTCAGGCAGAAACGCCTGACCTACTGGTGGGATAGGCGTCTCTGCCTGTCGAAGGGTGAGATTTCTTAGGAGGAGTAGCCCGGAGTCTGCGAAGGGCTGCGACGTGGCGATCTCAGGCTTGCGTGTTTGAACGGCGAGATTGCCACGCTTCGC
The DNA here is from genome assembly GCA_029557025.1 of Candidatus Omnitrophota bacterium. Taxonomy (GTDB): domain Bacteria; phylum Hinthialibacterota; class Hinthialibacteria; order Hinthialibacterales; family JAKPRU01; genus JAKPRU01. Next base: position 1,716 of record JAKPRU010001174.1, read on the forward strand.
TCGCGATGACGGTTGCAGGTGGGATTTCTTAGGAGGGAGAGGCGGAGAGGGAAACGGACGAGGGTCAACCCCGATCTTTCGGTGAGAGGGAGAAGTCCATGCACGCCAATCAGGTCCATTCGAATAGAGGATAGATGTTTAAGAATTCACTTCGGGATCTTCGGAATTACTTTATCAGCGGCTTGTTTATCGTGGTTCCCATCGGGGTCACGACATACATAGTCTGGGGAATATTCAATTACCTGGATGAATGGCTTCGGGAATCGAGGTTACTTGACAATACGCTCAGCTCGTTCGGTATCCCGGACAGGTTTCCCCGGTATGGTGTCGGCTTCCTGACTACCATCGTCCTGATTATCGCGGTCGGTTTTCTGGGACGGCTTTATGTCGGCAAGAAAATGCTGCTTCTTGTGGAGTATATTCTTTCGCGTATTCCCGTAGTCAATTGGGTATACAATCTGATCAAGCAGGTCAGTTATGCCTTTTTCGGCAAGGATCGGCGAGTCTTTCAACAGGCCGTGCTTGTCGAATATCCGCGAAAAGGCATTTATGCGATTGCGTTCCTTGTCGCCCCCGAAAACGGCCCGATCGGTCGCAGTGTCGGCCAGGACCTCAGCTATGTTTTTCTGGCCACAACCCCCAATCCCACGTCCGGCTTCCTACTGCTGGTTCCCAACGATCAGATCATTCCGATGAACATCACTGTGGAGCAAGCCGTAAAAATCGTAATTTCGTCGGGGATGGTGTGTTCCGATAGATCCACGTTGTTAGCGAAGAAGGAGGAGGATGCGGAAGCACATCAGGAACCCGAAAACGGTTCTTTCATCAAGCGAACGGGAACAAACTGAATATCAATCCATGAACGAGGTGAATAGATGAAGCTCGCGTATGTGGAATGTCAAGGCAGACGATTGTTGGCGACACCCCGGGATGCATACAGTCCCGAAGACAACTTATTGGATTTGTCTCGTGCGGCAGCTTGCCATGCTTCGGCACGCGGTCTGGAATTGAAATACATGGACTCGATCATAGATTTTCTGACCGGTGAGTACAGCACTCCGAAAGCCCGGAAGCAATTAGTCGATTTCATTGAACAACATCACCTGACCGACGATTTAACGATAACCGGTCCGGTCCGATTCCTTCCACCGGTTCCCTGCCCCCAGAAGATTTTAGCCATGGGACGCAACTATGCTGCGCACGCCGCTGAAAGCAATCTCAGCGTTCCGAAAGAGCCGATTATTTTCTGCAAGTCTCCCATGTCGGTGATCGGGCATGAGGACCCGGTCGTCATTCCACCGGACACCGGAAGAGTGGATCATGAGATTGAGCTCGCCGTGATTATCGGTAAACGGGGATACCGGGTTAACCGAACACAAGCCGCGGAAATGGTGGCGGGGTACACGATTCTGAACGATGTAACCGCGCGGGCCATGCAGAGTAAGGACATGGCCGAGGCCAGCCCGTGGTTCCGGTCCAAATCGTTCGATACCTTCTGCCCCACAGGGCCGTGGGTTGTCACGCCGGACGACATGCCGGACCCGCTGCATGTGGATCTCGAACTGCGTGTCAATGACGATGTGCGCCAATCCTCCAATACGCGGTACATGATCTTCGATATTCCCTTTGTACTGGAATTCATTACTCAATGGATTACGATGGTTCCGGGAGATATTCTCTCTACCGGAACGCCCGAAGGGATCAGCGAGGTCCATCCGGGCGAGGTAATGAGCGCGAATATCCAGGGAATTGGAACACTGCGCAACCCGGTCAAGTCGCTTACATGATTAATTGTTCGATATCCTGATCGGCTACCGTTTTGCCGGGGAAGAATGTTTCGAGACGGTTGCAGAGGCTACGCAATTCGCGGACATTTCCGGGGAATGCGTATTCCGCTAATTTCCGCAGAGCCGAATCGGCGAGTAACGGTCTTTGTCCGCCGGGTAATCGGGATAAAAAGTACTCGACCAGAATCGGAATGTCCTCCGGTCGATCCCTCAACGGCGGCATATTGATCCGAAGAACATCCAACCGGTCGAACAGGTCCATCATAAATCCCCGTTCGGCGGCGGCCTGTTGAAGGTCTCGATTTGTAGCGGCGATGATCCGTGTCTCGATTTTCATGTCGATCTTGCCACCGATTCGTCGGATTGTGCCCTCCTCCAGGAATCGCAATAGTCTTCCCTGGCTTTCCAGGGAGAGCAGCCCGATTTCATCCAGGAACAGACTTGTGCCATCGGCCTCCTCCAGGCGTCCGGTGACACGATTCACCGCACCGGTGAACGCCCCGCGCTCATGACCGAACAGGGTCGATTCCAGTAATGTGCCGGGCAACGCCGCGCAATCGATAAACACCATCGGCCGTCCCCGGCGGTTCCCGGCGTCATGGATCGCGGCGGCGCAGAGATTCTTCCCTGTCCCGCGCTCTCCCAGAATCAGAACCGGGTGGCGGCTTCGGGCCACCGCCTCCACTCGATCCCGAACCGCGGCAATCACGCGCGAAATCCCCATCAGTTGATTCCTTTCATACATGGGTCCTGTCCTCCACAATGATTTTGTGAGCAAAGATTACATGGACCGGTCCGTAAAAATCCTTCGCGCAAATTCTTGTTTTCTTCGCAAATTCGAGAATATCCTGCGCCGTTCTTTCCGATATTCCCAAAGTCATCGCAAAATGCGGAACGTACCCGCCAAACTCGACAAACTCTGCGTTTTGAGAGAGGATTCCGATCAGCCGCCGATACAGCAGACTGACGGAAATTGGAAGGAGACAAACCATGGTACAACCCACAGAGCATTTATCGCGAAGAGAATTTGTGAAACGCGGAGCGATAGCAACCGCAACCGTGACCGCATTCAATATCCTCGGTTCCAAAGACACACGAGCTGCCGCTCCGCTGAAAATCGGGCTGATCGGGTGCGGTGGGCGAGGCAAGAATGATATCGACATGGCATTCAAAGGATCGACCGACATTCAGATCACCGCGCTGGCCGACCTTTTCCCGGACCGGATGGAAAAGGCACGGACATATTTCGCGGAAAAATACGGCGCGAAAATCGAAAAAGAGCAATGCTTTCTCGGCCTGGATGCCTATAAAAAAATGATGGAGACCGATGTGGATTGTGTTTACCTTGTGACTCCGCCGGTTTTCCGCCCGGCGATGCTGACCGCAGCGGTGGAGGCAAAGAAACATGTATTTATGGAGAAACCGGCCGCGGTGGATGCGACCGGTGTAAGAGAGGTAATTGCGGCCGGGGAGAAAGCGAAATCTTCAGGACTTTCGATTGTCGCCGGGGTGCAGCGGCGCTTTGCGCCGAACCGCGTCGAGGCGGTCAAACGAGTACACGACGGTGCGATCGGGGAAATTGTCGCGGCGCGGGCATACTGGCTGGGCGGGGCCATCGGATTTCACGAACGGCAGCCTGAATGGACCGATTTGGAGTACCAGGTGCGGAACTGGTACCATTTCCTGTGGCTGTCTGGCGACCACATTGTCGAGCAGCATGTACACAATCTGGACATGATTCACTGGGGAACACAGCAGCATCCGGTAAAGGCTATCGGCTGCGGCGGACGCGCGTGGCAGAAACTGGGGAATATCTGGGATCACCACGCGGTAGATTTTACATTTGAGAGCGGAATGCACCTGGCGAGTATGTGCCGTCAGATTCCATACTGCGCAACCAATGTTTCCGAATTTGTAGTCGGAACAAAAGGAAGTTCGGATTTAAAGACGTTCGTGGAGGCTGACGGAAAGCGACAGGAATGGGACGCCAGCGCACCGGAGCAGGAAATAGACGAAAATCGCACCCTCTTCAAAAGCATTCGCGAAGGCACGGGTGTGAACATGGCAAAGGATATTGCAATCAGCACCATGTATGCGATTCTGGGCCGCATGGCGGAATACAGCGGGCAGGAGGTCACCTGGGAGGAAGCCTTCAATTCCAATGAAACCCTTGCGCCTGAAAAGATCGAATTCGGCCCGATCCCGTTGCCTCCGGTAGCCATTCCGGGCGGTAGAGAATATGCGGGTGAGGGATGGGTGACCGGGTAAATTACCCGATTTTACAGGTGAATTACAGTACTTGGCAAGAGCGCACATGGGTGCGTGAGGTATCCTATTTATTCAGGATATGTTCACGTCAAAGCGGAGACAAGGTAACCGTCCGATAAACCACGTGGTTGTGCGGGGGAGATTTGGGGGTAAAGTAGCCATGGAGTGAGCCATGGTGAGAAATCGAACGAAGAGAGAACGAGGCGAGGAAACGGAGCGTTCCCGGTACTGGCGAGGGATGATGAGCGCGAGGGAACGAAGCGGTCTAGCACCGGCGGAGTTCTGCCGGCGGAAAGGGCTGAGCGGAGCGGCGTTTGCGTGGTGGCCTCGCCGGTTCAAGAATGATCTGGCTGTTGCGCACGCGATGATTCGCGACCTGCTGAAGGCGTTGCAAGAGAGGAATCGGGATGTAGAGACATTGCGGCAGCAGGTGGAGCGGTTGCGGCGGTACTTGTAGGGGCGGAAATCGGAGAAAGGGCGCGGGGAGCCATTACTCTTCCAGTATGCGGGGTGGTTGGAGACGCCGGAACAGGGGAGCGGTCGAGCCGGAGATGGTTCCGCCGTCTCCGGAGCCTTCCCCAAATCGGCGGAAACCGAACTTGCGTATCCGGAGAAAAACCGAGCGCGGATGCGCTATGCCGATTTCCGCGCACGCCGTCTCTTCATCGGTCCGGGAGTGATCAAAGTGGTGTGTGCAATACAATCGCCATCCCCAAAAAAA
>JAKPRU010001175.1 GCA_029557025.1 Candidatus Omnitrophota bacterium
GGGCTGATATCCTCGCAGGACAGCCACAGCAGGTTCGGCCGTTCAACGTAATCCACGGCCGGGGCATCTCCGCTCCACGCCGCAATACCGGCAGCGCCGGCAACATACAGAAAGTCTCTGCGATTCAACATGAGTTCTCTCCCATGTTTATGCTGAATCCTTATATTTCGTTCTTTCCCACCCACCACCACCACCAGCAGACTCTTTAAGGGAGACCAATGGGACAGGCGGCACCGGTTCAGAAGCGAGTGAAGAAATAATATACCGGGACTAAGACCCCAGAATACAGGATTTCCGGTTTCCATGACGGCGTATGGAACGTCTGCCGCCATCTTCTACAGAGGGTAACCTTGTCTGCCAAGGGGCGTATGACCATTCCTGTTCGCGCCTTTTTAACCTGGATTCCGGTATTTTTCGCGATGTCGGGGAGAGGCCTTCGCTACAGGTCTTTGGTCGCGAAAAAACCGGAATGACGTTTTCCGGGGTTGTCTGTTGATCCGGGCGGCGTCCTTCGGATGGTGTCTGCTCTTGTGCGTCCTCTTTTATAGGAAGGCGGTTTTCTCCCAGTCGCAGGAGAAAATTCCAGTATCGCCTGTTTCTTGGCGGCGGAATTGTCCGCATGGTACACTAATCGCCGTTTTTGGGCAGTTTGTCCAGAAAATTACCCGCCCTCCGGCGGTGGTCGCCGGGTGTGTGCGTGTTCAGGAGAACAAGAGACTTCAAGGAGGCGAATGAAGAATCCCCAAAGTGAACAATGGCATCAGATAGCGGTGGAGCAGGTGGTCCGCGACTTCGAGACCCATCCGGAGCGGGGCCTGCAGGAATCCGAGGCGAAACAGCGGCAGGAACAGTACGGGCGGAATGCCCTCACCCCGCCGAAGGGACAGAGTGCGCTGGTGCGGTTTCTGCTCCAGTTCAACCAGCCCCTCGTTTACATCCTCATCGGCGCCGGCGTGGTTACCGCCGGACTTCAAGAGTGGGTTGATTCCATTGTCATCTTTGGCGTGGTGCTGGTCAACGGACTGATTGGTTTCGTCCAGGAATCCAAAGCGGTGAAGGCCATCCAGGCCCTGGCCCACGCGATGACCAGCAGCGCAACCGTCATTCGCGACGGGC
>JAKPRU010001193.1 GCA_029557025.1 Candidatus Omnitrophota bacterium
CACCAGGCCGGCGATCTACTGCGGTGCTCCCTGGCCTACGCAGAAATCGCCGATGCCACACAGTTCCCTGACCTGACTCGCTCCGAATGGTCGTACTACTCCGCCGAATACCTGAAAGCTCATATTCAAAAAGGAAATCCCGACGCGCCGATCAGCGATGCGGACCGGCAACAACTCATCGCCGCTTACACCAAGACGGTTGAGCAGTTTCCCGATACGGATTTTGGTATCTGGGCGCGGGTAGAACTCTGTAAACTGTACAAACCGATTGACCCGCAGAAGGCCGAATCCTATCTGGCCCAAGCCGTTGAACGCTATCAGAAATATGTGGAACAATTTAAGGATACGACCGATCCGCACGAAAAAGATATGCAACGGTTCTACAAAACCAAAATCGCCGATGCCTATTTCGCCGTCGAAGACCTGGATCGCGCCGAGAAAGCATTCCTCGATCTCAGGAAAACGTTCGCCGACGACCAGAATGTGGTGCAGTATTGCAATATGAAACTGAAATTCATTGAGGATATTCGGAATCGGGTATCCGGTTCCCCTGTCGGTGCAACAGCGGAACTCGAGGCCGCAACACCTGCCGGGCAATGACAATCTACTTGCCTGGAGAGTGAACCCAGTAGGGTGTCGCCACTTCGGGATCCGGGTAAATGGCTGCATTGCCCACCGCATCGCAGGCTTCCAGAAAATACATCATCCCCTCCGGAGCCGACGGAATACGACCGGTGTAGACATTCCCCTCGCCTGCCAGGACCTGGACCTCCCAGGGACGACTCGAGGGAACAGCCTTATACCACAGGCGGACCTTTTCCACCTTCGAGAGATCGTTGATATCAAACCGAAGGATCAGGTTTCCACCCTCTTGCGAAACCTGGCCGGGAGAATGGACAACATGCGGCGGCGCGTTATCGCTCGTGACAAACAGCCGATAATACCGTCCCCCCATCAAGGCGGGCGATTCCACATGATTTCCGGCAATCTCCGCCGAAAAGAAGTATTCGAGTAATCCCTCGGTCACAGAGTCTCCGGGAATCTTGACGACAAAGTAATTCGGCATCTGCACTTCCTGCGCATCCAGACTCTGTCCCTGTCCGGTACTGTTTCGATAACGGACTTTCACACCTCTCACCGGGATATTTGGCGGAAAACTCAGCTCCAGGGTCAGATCCTTGCCGGGCCGTGGATGATCGGGTCGCACATGGCCGAATGTCGGTCGCCAGCGACGACCTGTACCGAGTTCGTTCCATTCCTTCTCTTCCTGGTCGATTATACGACGGTTCTCGTCCGGCTCATTGATTTGATTCAGCCAGTGGAACTGGGAGGTTTTCATCCGAAGCAGATCCGGGAAAGCTTTGTATCTTCGGTCCGTGACCAGGGAAAGCGCGGCCCATTCTCGACTCGCTGATTGGACCCCTTCCTTCGCTGCCCACAGGTTCTGGTGGCTCCCGGTCAAACGATACATTCCGAGGCGGTATGCGCTTGTGGCCTTGGTGAGATGATAGGTACTCAGATGCCGCAGGGCTTCCACATCCAATTGCCAAGCCCGAATCTCCTTCCATCCTTTTCTCTCAAACGGAGTGGTGAGCACATCAGCCGTCCCCATTTTCGGCGCGGGCCGCAGGGTCATCACCTGCTCCAACGCGCGTTGGGACTGTGCCGCTTTTCCCGTCGCCTTCGCCAGAATCTCAAGTGGTGATTTCTTTCCGGTCGCGGTTCCTTCCACGCGAAGCGTGGCCAGCTCCAACAGGCTTTGGATTGTCGTTTCGTCCTGCGGCAGGGTCGATTGAAACTGCTCCGAAATGTTGACAGAGGTCTCCAATTCCGGGGCCGTGTTCCGACGATCCGGGCCAAGACAACTTGTGGCATAAATCGCCGGAACAACCTGTGACATATCGATCAACGCCTGCAACATCGAACGCGCCGAGGCCGTGGGCAAAAACGAAAAATGCCTCTGAAAACGGTGTTCCAGCGCTTCACGCGGCAGGTCCGGCGAATAAGCCAGGCGTCCCCACATCAACCACCAGTACCAATCCCGCTCGAATGTCCAGGTCCAATACGACAAATCCTCATAGGCCGTGTTGGTGTAGACATCCGTAAGAGGACCATAAGCCCCGATCGGCTGAACAGTCATCCCAACCCCGTTCCCCAAGCGGCAGGATTCCACAACTCGGCGTATGGCTTCCGGGTCCCCCCAGGGAAAAATCCGATGCTCCCCGGAAGCCCGAATCTCATAGATCACATCGTAGTTCCGAGGCTGTGTCAGAAGATCGTCGTAGGTATACTGCTCCCAGCCGATGTACCGTCCGGCAGGAACCTGGTATGGCAATCCAAGAAAATCGCCGTTAAATTTGACCTCCACGGCGGTGGCGTTGGTATACCCCCCCGCGAGAGCCGCGATGTCATTGCGTTTGAGTAACCAACTCCGCATAATCAAAGGGATGCTGCCTTCCGCCCTCTCAATTGCCGGAAGCACATACCGTTGATAGAACAGCACCCCCCGTCCGGACTCGCCCACGCGGAATCCCGCACCGCTCAGTTCGGGACAGGACTGTAGGAGTTTGTCCCACGCTTGCGTGGAATAGGCTCCCAATGTCTCCTCGGTCTCCCCTTGAGACGGGGCAGGATGACCGGGAGTCCGCCACGATGCATCGTAAGAAACCAGGAACACCCGAATCCCACGATTGTGGGCGAGTTCTATGATCCGGTTCAGCATCGCGGCGTTCTGCTCGGCCTGCAAAGCGCCCACTCCCACTTCGGGATACGATTCGACATACGTGAAATACGGAAGAATATTGTGCGATTGAGTACTGATTAAATCGTACACACCGTGCAGATCCAGAACATTGAATCGGCTCCGTGCGAGCATATCCATCCAGCCTTGCCAAAAATCCTCCGAATAAAACCAGGACCACGGGTCGTCCAGGGCCTGACGTTGAATCAGAAGCTGCGCACCGCGAACGCCAAGATACGGAACATGGACTCCATCCCGAACCGCCTGGTAGGGGGCGTGCTGTGTGCCCGCACGGTCAATTTGCTCTGCCACTTCTTGCAGGCCGTACATCGCCCCGGCCGGGTCGGCTCCTGCAACCAGAACCTCGCTGCTCTCTCCCGCTTTGCGCACCCGGACCTCAAAACTCCCTGTCGATCCTGCCGAGATAGACAGATTTCTGGCAAGCGGATGCTCCGGCAGAGTGGCGCAATTCAGCAGGTCTCCCACGGTTACACGGAACACGCTGCCCCCCCCCGAAGCCTGAAACATGTCACGCACACGCACAACCAGACCCTTGTCGCGTAAAACTTCTTCCAGGTCCAGCACCCCGAAACGGATCGGTTCCGGCATTTGATCGTACAGATACAGGATTTCCGATTGCTCAATAGCGAAAACAGGGAAAGCCGCTATCCAGATCAAGATCAGCAGCCCAAGGCGTTTCATGGCATCCTCCGCTTATCCGCCTGTTGTGTTGCATTCCACAGGCCGGAAACCTGTTCCGGCCACCTGCTTCTCCCTCTCTCGCTGCGAGTGCCAATTGGTCCTATTCATCTCATTTGTCCCATTCCCCACGGGAGAACGAGGAGATTTCTCCTCTCCGTTTCAATCATCCGCCCTCACAATGTTCGCTCCAATCTGCCTCAGACGGTAATCCAGTTTCTCATACCCCCGGTCGATCTGTTCGATATTCTGGATTACGCTTTCCCCATCGGCACACAGGGCCGCTATCAACAGGGCCATACCGGCTCGAATATCCGGGCTGGAGATAACACTTCCCCGCAGTTTGGTTGAGCCGATAATTACCGCCCGGTGCGGATCGCAGAGAATGATATTTGCCCCCATCCCGATCAAACGGTCCACGAAAAACAGACGGCTTTCATACATCTTCTCGAATATCATCACATAGCCTTTAGTTTGAGTGGCAATGACTACGACGATACTGGTCAAGTCCGCAGGAAACCCGGGCCAGGGCGCATCATCGATTTTTACCAGACCGTTGAGAACATCGGGTCGCACTTCCAGGCTTTGACCGGGCGGAACATGCAGCGCTCCATCCGTGCAGGTCACATCGATTCCGAGCCGTCCAAACTGGTACAGAATCATCCGCAAATCTTCATAGGGAACATCTCGAATCAGGAGGTCACTGCCCGTTACGGCCGCCAGGCCGATTACACTGCCGATCTCGACATAGTCGGCGGCGATACGGTGGGTCCCGCCTTCCAGGTCCTCCACTCCGTTGATGGTAAGCATGTTCGATCCGATCCCGCTGATCTGCGCTCCAAGGGTATTCAGGAACCGGCAGAGCTGCTGCACACTCGGCTCGCAGGCCGCATTTCGAATGATGGTCTGTCCTTCCGCCAGCGCAGCGGCCATCACCAGGTTCTCGGTCCCCGTCACACTGGCCTCGTCCATCAGGATATCGGCGCCTTTGAGACGTTGGCCGCACCAGAGATGAAACGAATCCGCCGAGGCGGAACAATGAACCCCCATCTGCTGAAATCCCAGCAGGTGCGAATCGATCCGCCGTCGTCCGATGCGATCTCCACCCGGTTGGGGAAATTGCGTTCGTCCGCACCGGGCCAGGAGAGGAGCCGCGAGTGTGATGGAACCCCGAATGCCGCGGGCGACATCTTTCGGCAGGGAGGTCGCTCCGATATGTTGTGCCTTAACCTTTACCTCGTGCGGTCCGATACGTTCCACCGAGGCCCCGATCTCCTCGAGCAGCTGCAACATACTTCGCACATCACCGATATCCGGCAGGTTCTCCAGGTGCACCTCTTCCCGCGTCAACAGGCACGCGCTCAATACCGGCAGCGCCTCATTTTTGTTCCCGGACGGAATAAACTCCCCGCCCAGCGGATTGCCGCCCTCGACAACGAAACGCGCCATGTCACCACTCCTGTGTCGCCGACGCCTTCTCCACAGGCTGGAAGCCTGTACTACCTATTTTTCCCTTTGCCTCAAGGAGAGGATTCGGGTAAGGGAATGTCCGGGTAGCACCAGCCTCCTGCCGGTGTTCTATTTGATGACCTTCGGGACAATCAATTCCGCCCCGATTTCTTTGTACGCGTCTATCAACTTCTGCAACATTTCCGGCGTGCCGTCGTATGTACCGATCACCGCACCACCCGATCCCGCAAACTTCGAACTGGCGCCGACGCGGCGCCCTGTATGCACAAGACGAAGGTCTGCCTGGCGCAACGGCACAATCGAGGCCCGCAAATCAAAATTCTCATTCATTAACTCCGAAAGCCGCTTAAAATTACCCTCCGCCAAGGCCTGCTTCGCCTCCACCGTGATCTCGGCAAAACGCTGCATCGCCCGCACCACGTCCGGATCGCCGCGACTGAACCGCTCGCGAAGATTGGTGTGTACAATCTCAGAGCCTTCCGAAAGATCCGTTTGATAGGCCACATAAAGCGGCGGCAGCTTCGTATGATCCAACTCCTCGTAGTATCCGTACCCCTGTCGCTGCATCAATTCACGGTTGAAATCCATGTAGACCAGCCCCTGGTATGTCTGGATCACCCGGTCCTGCAATCCGGCAGCAATACCCAATTCATCCACCTCCGCGCTCAACACCAGATTCGGCTGAATATGCTTTGGAATCTCCACTCCGAAAAACTGGCGAAGCGCTCGGATCGTCGCCGTGATAATCGCGCTCGATCCCGCAAGCCCGACACGCGCAGGGATGTTCGATTCGTATTCCAATGTAAAATTCCGGTCTGAGAGTTCGATGCCCTCCTGGTCGCAGTAATCCGCGAATCGCTTGATCGTGGCCATTATCAGTCGGACACCGCCGTAATAGCCGTTCTGATTGATGCACTCCCGGAGTGCTTTCAAAGACCGATAAACCGGTGTGTCGATCGCGCTGGGTTTGATTTCGAGATTCGCGGATGGGTAGCAGAGAACGCGGGCACGAAAGTTCCCTACGATCAGTGAAATGGTCTTACCGTAATAGCCATCGGAAGGATTGCCCACCAGACCCGCGCGCGCATAAGCGTATGTTTCTATCATATCGAACTCCTGGACATGAATCGAGCGGATGTAAAGTATGTCGGCGCCGAATCAGGATAAGACATGTTGCATCGGGATAGAAGTCCGGCACGGCCGCATTGCTGCATCCTCGACACCGCCGGAAAAAGGAATGAAAGAATCAGGAGAATCCATCAATCAGGCGAATCATGGTTCGCCCCGTTCGCCCTCTCCATCCTTGGAGACGGGGCTGGGGTGTGAGGACTTCTTCTCCGCGAAACAAACGAGGGCTTCGCCGCAATCCACCGTTGTGCCGATACGATCCACCAGCCGAAATATCGCCTCCACGGGGTGACAACGGAACGGATGAACCAGCGGAAACCACACCGGATGTCCGTGATGCACAGAAAAAATCCACTTCACGGAAAATCCCACCGCCTCAAGTGCGTATGCAAGCGACCGGGGAGAGAAATACAGAAGATGAACAGGCGGAGACAGCCGCCCGAATCGAGTCCGAAGGTCCTTCTTCATAAGAATCCGAACGGCCGCTTGAGCCGCCGGGCCGGCCATGCGGCGAATGAATCGCTCGGTCCGGCTTCGCAGGCTTTCTGCGTTGTCCGTGTCCAGAACCAGGAAACCGCCCGGTTTCAGTAGACGGAAAACACTCTCCAGAGTCTCCCGGGGACGCGACAGATGCTCGATACAATGCTTCAGCCGTATAACGTCGAATCGGTCCGCACCCAGATCGGCCGATTCGATCGCGCCATGAAAAATGGTGACTCCTTCTACCGGCTGGGCATGACTCACCGCCTCCCGGGATACTTCAATTCCGAATGCCTGCCATCCTGCTCTTGCGAAGGCTTCCAGGTATCGGCCATCGCCACATCCCACATCCAAAATGGACCCCCGCGTCATCCCGGTGACACGCTCAATCGCCCGCCGCTGACGCTCCGATTCCTCCCGCATCTGCGCCGCTTTTTCCGCATCGAAGTATCCATGCCCGGCGTCGCCCCAATTGCTTTCGTAATACTCGCGATTGTAGATTTCCTCGCAATCTTCCTGGGTCAGAACCGGGAATGGAGACACAAAAATCAGCGTGCATACCGGGCATCGCACCGCTTGATATTCCCGCCCGTCTCGACCCAGAATGCTGTCGATTCTCCGAATATCCGTTGCGGCACAGATTGGGCATTTGTCCTGGATGAATTCCATCCGATTGATCCCTGCCGGAAAAGAATCGGGCACAGGCCCATCAGGACCTGTGCCCGCTCAATTTCGTTTCTATGAGTAATGCCGGATCATCCTTCCCGATTGTCCTCTTGGGATTCTTCCGGGGTTGTTGCCGCCTCCCCGGCGTTTCCGTTCCGGTTTTTCGCTGCCTCCTCCGCCTGACGCGACTGAAGCGCCTCATGGATCAGCGCGCCAAGGGAGTTCAAAGTCTCCGTGGAATTGTTCAGATACTGCTCCACTTCGCGATGTTCCTGTTCCCGCTGGTATTCTTTCATGGAGAGGCTGATCTTCTTGTTATGCCGGTCGAACTTCGTGATTTTCATCTTCACCCGGTCCCCAACTTTAGGCGCTTCGTCGCCTTTCAGAAGGGTAGACGCATGAGCCAGTCCTTCCACTCCGGAAGCCAGTTCCACAAAGGCCCCGAATTCGGTCAATTTGACCACCGTCACATCGACTACATCCCCCACCCGGTAACTCTCACGGGCCACATCCCATGGATCTTGCTCCAGCTGTTTCAGTCCCAGGGAAATCCGTTGCTGCTCCGGGTCGATATCGAGTACCTTGCAGGTAACCTCCATGCCTTTTTTCAACACTTGCTTGGGGTGCTTGACTTTCTCTGTCCAGGAAAGGTCCGAAACATGGATCATCCCATCCACACCTTCCGGCAGGCGCACGAACGCGCCAAAGTCGGTCAGACCGGTCACCTGGCCTTTAATCACGGAACCGACCGGGTAATTCGCCTTGGCGATCGTCCACGGATCCGTCATCGCTTCCCGTATGCTCAGGGAAATCCGCCGATGCTCTGCGTCGATGGCAAGCACTTTCACCCGCACTTCATCCCCCACCTTTAGTTCCTCCGATGGGTGTCTCAAGCGACGGGTCCAGGAAATCTCTGAAATATGAACTAATCCTTCTACCCCTTCTTCGATCTCCACAAAAGCCCCATATTTCGCCAAGCTGGTAACTTTCCCTGTCACTTTGCAGCCGGGGGGATAGTGGTTCGCCACGCTCAGCCA
>JAKPRU010001196.1 GCA_029557025.1 Candidatus Omnitrophota bacterium
GCAGCCTGCTGGCCGCCGATGGGGATTTCGGTGAATACGCCATTACCGTGGACAATCCGCAGGGATTTGAAATCGGCTGTGGCGTGCATATTGCCACGAAGCGGGTTAACGGCTTCCACACCATTTGCGCCACCATTCTGAACAAGAAGGATAATTACCTGACACTCAGCAGGCCGCTCAATGCCGATTGCATGATGACCGATGACGCCTATGCGGCCACGGTCTTTCCTGTAATCAGCGCCTATCACGTGGAGGAGTTCCGGATCGAGAATGTGACGATTGACGGTGCGCGCGAGGTAAACGGCCGTATTGATGGGTGCCGTGGCGCGGGCATCTTCTTCTACCAGGGGGACGGAAGTGTCATTGAAAACTGCGTGGCTCGAGGGTATAACGGCGACGGCATCAGTTTCCAGCAATCGAATGAGGTGCAGGTACTCAACTGCGTTGTGGAAGAATGTGCGGGCGGAGGCATACATCCGGGCAGCGGTTCCCAGCGTGCTGTCGTGCGGGGGTGCAAATCCGTCGGGAACGACCGGGACGGGTTCTTCTTCTGCTGGCGTGTGCGCGGCGCCGTGGTCGAGGAGAACGAATTCCGCGGAAACGGTGCGGCAGGCATCTCGATCGGCCATAAAGACAGTGATAATATCATTCGCAGGAATGTCATAGAAGATAATTCGGGAGGCGGCGTCTGCTGGCGCAATGAAACAGAGCCGATGGCGGCTCATAATATCACTTTCGAGGAAAACAGGCTTCGAAACAACGGTCAAATTGAAGTGAACATTGACGGCGAAACGAATGGCACCGTCATCAGAAAGAACATTGTGGAAAACGAGGATCCGGAAGCCGTGGGCGTTCGGATCGGAAAGAAGACGGGGACTGTAATGATCGAAGACAATGAGATTCGCGCGGCGAGTCAGATTCGTGACGAACGCTCCACGCAATCGGGGGGCGATGCCGGCTCGTAATCATGGTAAGATCATGGACTGTCAGCCAGCGCGCCGAGGGTGTCTGGCGAGAAGGAGACGAGAATGATCGGGAAAACTGTCAAGGCCATGCCAGGCGTTTTTCTTTTCGTGTCCGGCATTATGCTGGTTGCGATAATTGCCATTCCCAGACATGTATGTGCGGACAAAGGCCTTGCCCCAGCGGCATCCGTTAGTCATGACGAGGCCGGGGATCCCTTGCTGATGGCTTCCCGTGAAGGCGCAGACGACACCTCCGGTGGGTCGGAAGGGGAAACACCTCAAGGTATTTCCTTGGCTTGTTCCACATCGACGCTGCAGCTGCATCTGCAAATTGACCGCACTGCAGGGGGGATCGGACATCTTGGCCTGGATACGGAGGGGACCGGGCGCACTGGTATCAACCTCCTTCGAGCTCCCGTGGAACTGCACCTGTTCAAGGGGGACACCAGGCTGAATATCCCGGCGCGCGTGGACACGCCGGACCAGGAAACAGTCCGGTTTTCCTTTCCCCTTGGTGAGGGGAAACAGGTTACCTGGAACGTGATCGTCCGGTCGGGCGGGATGCGCATGGAGATAGGTTCCGAGGAAGACATTTCGAAGCAGGCGGACAGAATGGAATTGGTCTTCCCCTTTGATCCAACCACAGCGGTTACGTGCATCATCGGGAATAATTGGACCGGGGAAGGGAAGTTTACCCTTCCGGTGATACTGAGCGTGCCGGATCTGGGCCAACTCCTGATGACCGAAACTCGGCAGCCCGGGATTGCCGGCCGGATTGAAGGAAACCGG
>JAKPRU010001207.1 GCA_029557025.1 Candidatus Omnitrophota bacterium
TTGAAAATGCGCTTCGGCAGGCACGGGATGCCGGTGCGGAGATGGCCTGTTTTCCAGAGATGTGCCTGTTGGGGTGGGTGAATCCGGAGGCCTATCAACTGGCTTATCCCATTCCCGGCAAGGACAGTGAACGCCTCGGCAATCTGGCGCGGCTGTATGGCATGATGATCGTGGCCGGTCTGGGCGAAAAGGAAGGAGAGTCATTATATGACTCGGCGATCTTAGTCGACCGGGATGGATCGCTTCTTCTCAAACATCGGAAAATCAACATACTCACAGAGCTGATGAAACCGCCGTACACACCCGGCAACACCATTCGAGCCGTTGAAACGCGCTATGGACGCATCGGGCTGTTGATTTGTGCGGATACCTTCGTCGAAGAACACCTCATCCGCATGAAAGCGGAAAAGCCGGACCTGGTAATTGTTCCCTACGGTTGGGCGGCGAAGAAAGACGAATGGCCGGAACACGGCAAGAGCCTTCAGAATACGGTCTGCAAAGCCGCACGCAGGATCGGCGCTCCTGTCGTTGGAGTGAACCTTACAGGTTCCATCACGCACGGTCCCTGGAGCGGCTACACATACGGAGGGCAGAGCGTTGTTTGCGACGCATCCGGCAAGATCCTGGCGTTGGGTTCCGACCGGGACCGGGACATCATCATCGTTCGGGTTGCGATACCAAAGAAATAGATATTCCTCAAAAGCGCGTCTCTACCTAACAGGCGGAAAAGGATCGGCCGCGAGGATTTCATTCGACAGGATTTGATATCCCTCCGCGAGAGGATGGCTCGCATCCGCATAATGCTCGCTTTCAAGGGGCGGTGGGGACAGAAAGGCGATGTTCCGTTTTTCCAACCAACTTGTAGCCTCCGCCCGCAATTTTTCGTATTGCACCCGACTTTCCTCAGTCAGTAGATGTACATTGAAGGGACCGACCAGGACGAACAATCGATTCCCACGTTCCAGAAGTATCCGGGTTGTTTTTTCAAATCCCTGCCATTGAATTGAGTCGGACAGCGGCACCCACTCCATGTTCTGCGGAGCGATTTTCTTTTGGGTCCATGGAACCGGGTCGGGTCTTGGGTCATCCACAGGATCCCTGGGCTGAGAAAACAGAGAAAGAGGATTGGTATATGGATTCTGGAGCGTCCAATTCGCAAAATCCATGTTGTCCATACAGGTAATACGGATGTGTGACACCCACGCATAAAAGGGCAGGCTCCGCGTGATAACCACTCCCACGCGATGGGAGAAACTCTCTCGATAAGAAGGAATGGAGGGAAAGAACTGGGGGACCAGGTCCGGATGATTAAACGGAATATCCTTGCGGACCCTCAAGTCTCGTTCGGGTGAGCTCATCCAAAGAAAATTGCAGTGCAGAATGACGTCTTGGTTGCGAATAGCCGTGCCGTAGTACCGAACAAGGCCGGCAAGCGCGGCAGGGTGCATTCCATTGATCCCCAGATTTGCAAATTCTCGCTCGCCTGATTGTTGCATCAGGAATACCGACAGGGTTTCGTTCTGAGGCACGTATTGCCCCCAAATCACGGAATCCCCCAGAACCAGAACGGCGTTTCGCTTTGCGGCATCCAAGGCCAAGCGACTGAACAAGTGATAGTCGCGACTGTACGGTTCCGGAATGCGGTAATCGGATGAAGGGGTAAAGGTCTCCAATCGTTCAAAAATTACCGGCGGAAGCGCGAATGCCAGCATGAGAACAAACCCTGCCAGCAGCCACTCTCGGAGAGACAAGCGGATATCGTTCGAACCGTACGGAGTGTCCAGGAAATCCATGCGGTGCTTAACGGTTCCTTGTGGAATCGGCCGGGTATGTTCTTTTGTTTCACTCATCAACCGGCAACACCTCAGAATTGAAAATAGATAAATGCCTGCTCACCGGACGGAGCCGCGACGGCTATATAAACGGTCATCAGGATCACAAGCGCGATCCTAACGGGTCGGAATTGTATCAGAAAACGATAAGGAGACTCATAAAGAAACGCGTAAGCCCAAAGCGTTGCAATCATGGCCAAAGCCACCAGGGGAAAACGGGGATCTACCATGCTCCCGGTAAAGACCCGCCGGCTGATGAGAAGCGCATCGTCCAGGTTAGTTGCTCGGAAAAAGATCCATGTAAAGGTTACAAACAGAAAGATGAAGAGTTGCTTGAGAAATTTCGGAACGCGCTCCCGGTAAAACGAACTTCGTTCGAAGCGAAGCGTGAACACCCGACCCAGAGCGTGAAGCGCACCCCAGATCACAAATGTCCACCCCGCCCCGTGCCACAAACCGGAAATCAGCATCGTCAGAAGCACATTTCGGTACGTCGCAACGGTGCCCTTCCGATTCCCCCCCAGCGGAATATAAACGTAATCCTTGAACCAGGTCGACAGGCTGATATGCCATCGGTTCCAGAAATCACCCAGGCCCGTCGCCAGATAGGGATTATTAAAATTGAGCATCAGGCGGTAGCCCATCATTCGACCGATCCCCCGCGCCATGTCCGTGTAACCGCTGAAATCAAAATAAATCTGCCAGCCGAACGCGAAGGTCGCCAAGAAAAGCGTCAGCCCGGAGTAATTTCCGGGAACGGCATAAATCGGGTCCACATACATGGACAGGTAATCGGCCATAGCCATTTTCTTGAACAACCCCACGATAAAGAGAGAAAGACCGTCGGAGATATCCTGTCGGCGGATTTTCGGTGGGATACGGAACTGGGGAAGAAGATTCCTGGCCCGCTCAATCGGACCGGCTACCAGCTGGGGAAAGAAGGCTACGAACGTGGCGAACCGGATGAAACTCGGCTCGCGCGGAATCTGCCCACGGTAATAGTCGATGGCGTAACTCATCGACTGGAACGTGTAGAACGA
>JAKPRU010001224.1 GCA_029557025.1 Candidatus Omnitrophota bacterium
CGATGCTCTTTTCGGCGGTTTCCCGTGCAATCCGTTCGAAGGCTTCCCCGACGGGCACGGCACCCAGATCCCCTCCGCTGCGGGAACGAACGGCCACGCAACCGGTCTCGATTTCTTTGTCTCCGAGCACAAACATGTACGGAATCTTCTCCATCTGTGCCTCGCGGATCTTCTTGCCGATTTTTTCGTCCCGTACGTCGACCGTGACACGGATGCCCCGGCGGGCCATCTCTCGGCGCAGCCGTTCCGCCTCTTCCACATGACGGTCCGCGATCGGGAGGATGCGCACCTGCTCCGGTGCGATCCACAGCGGCAGCGCACCTACGTATTTTTCGATCAGGAGCGCAAGTGTGCGCTCGTAGCAACCGATACTGGTCCGGTGGATGATGGTCGGGTGTTTGCGTGTCCCGTCCCGGTCGGTATATTCGAGTCCGAACCGCTGAGCCAATTGAAAGTCGATCTGGATCGTGACCAGTGTGTCTTCCTTGCCAAACACGTTTCGAATCTGCAGGTCGAGTTTGGGGCCGTAGAACGCGGCCTCTCCGTCCGCGGCTTCATATGCCAGTCCCATGCCGTCAAGAATGCGCTGCATGGTTGTCTGCGCATTGTCCCAATCCGTTGGGGAACCGATGTATTTGTCCCGATTGTCCGGATCCCACTTGGAAAACCGGTAACGTACGTCTTCGAGCAGTCCGACCGCGCGGAGCATGTCATTCGCCAGATCCAGACAGCCCCGGAATTCCTCCTCAACTTGTTCCGGTGTGACGATCAGGTGGCCTTCCGAAATCGTAAACTGCCGGACCCGGATCAGACCGTGCATTTCTCCGGAGGCCTCGTTTCGAAACAGTGTGGAGGTTTCGTTGTAACGCAGCGGCAAATCGCGGTAGCTGCGGGTACGTGTAAGATATGCCTGAAACTGGAACGGGCAGGTCATGGGACGGAGCGCGAGCACCTCGGTCTCGGTCTCCCGGTCCGGATCGCCCAGCACGAACATCCCGTCCCGGTAATGATCCCAATGTCCGGAGATTTTATACAAGTCCGACTTGGCCATAAAGGGCGTTTTGGTCAATAGATAACCGCGGCTTTCCTCTTCATCCTCGACGTATCGGGACAGAATCTGGATCACTTTCGCGCCTTTGGGGAGCAGGATGGGCAAGCCCTGTCCGATGTAGTCGACGGTGGTGAAGTATTCGAGTTCCCGGCCGATTTTGTTGTGGTCCCGGCGCCGCGCTTCTTCCAGCGCGTCCAGATATTCTTTCAAAGCACCTTTGTCGGGAAAACTGGTTCCGTAGATGCGGGCAAGCATTTTGTTCTTTTCACTGCCGCGCCAAT
>JAKPRU010000005.1 GCA_029557025.1 Candidatus Omnitrophota bacterium
TGTGCTTTCTTGTGAGGAACTGTATCCGGGCATTGACCGGTGGCTTCAAGACAAGGTATTGCCGGGGTTGGGAACTCCTAACCGAGCTGCGTTTGTCGGGTATCTCGATGAAAATCCGGTCATTTCAGCGGTCGTCAAACCGGGAAAGGAATCGAAGTTCTGCCATCTGAAAATCTCCGATGATCTTCAGAACCTTAATCTTGGCGAAGTGTTCATGTCGGTTATGGCCGCCGAGGTTCGTAGTATCGCTGAGGAAGTTCACCTGACCTTACCCGAAAGTCTATGGGAGGCAAAAAGGGAGTTTTTCAAGTCTTTTGGATTTCCGCAGGCCGTTCCCGCGCAGATTCAATATCGCCTGTTTGACAACGAACTGCGGTGTTCGGCCTCCTTTAAGGCGGTCTGGAAATCCGTCCTGGAAAAACTACCGAAAATCGCCAGGGAATTCTCCATTGCAGGGTATTCGTTATGCGACGGAGTTTTGCTCAGTATTCAGCCGGAGTATGCGGAGAAGATCATGGAGGGCAAAAAAAGAATCGAATTGAGAAAGAAATTCTCCAGGAAGTGGGAAGGCGAGCGAGTGTGTTTCTATGCCTCCAGGCCCGTGGCGGCCCTGGTTGGGGAAGCCAGAATCCGCAAGATCAATGTCGACAAGCCTGCGCATATCTGGGAAACCTATTATTCCGATATAGGATCTTCCAAAGACAAATTCGATGCGTATGTCGGAACGGCGACGGAGATTTACGCCCTGGAATTGACGGACGTTGTCCCGTATAGGAATTGGATTCCTATTTCACAGTTAACCCATCTGTTGGATAACGATCTGGTTCCACCACAATCGTATTGTTCCATTCAGAACAGCGAATCGTGGTCCGCTGCCGTGTCCGTGGCGGGTCTATTGCACGGCATTACCAGGAATCCGGGAGCCATGGCATTGTGATGGTCGATCTATTTTGATGAGGCGATGCGCTGGACTGTGTTTTGGGAGTATCGGGAAGTGTGGAGGGTTCGACCGGAGAACGGCGTTCATCTCGAATCTGGATAGAAGCCGTTGGCAATCTACTCTCCCCGGGAGGTTGCAACCCATGAAAGAGAAGGCTGAAATCCACGCGGTCGAACAGATCGGAAGAGCACACG
>JAKPRU010000025.1 GCA_029557025.1 Candidatus Omnitrophota bacterium
TAATCGAGACAGTTTATTCGCTCAGGGAATAGTCGGTACAACCATGTCCCATCATTCCGACAAATGCCGGAATCCAGGATCCTTTTCTTCCCCCCGTTTACGGGGGGATTGAGGGGGGGGTCGCCCGTCTCACAACGCAAACTTATACCCGATCCGATGCACCGTAATGATATACTTGGGATTGTCCGGATCGGCCTCGATCTTCTGTCGCAGTTTGGCGATATGATTATCGACCGTTCGCGTGGAGGGTGCGGATTCATAGCCCCAAACCTCTTCGAGGAATCGTTCGCGGGTCACAATCTCGCCGCGATGTTCGGCGAGAAGCCGCAGAATCTCAAACTCCCGGGGCGACAATTGCAGCGGCCGGCTGCCTTTGGTGGCCTCGTACCGGCCGAAATGCAGATAGATATCGTCGAACTGAAACTCCGACAGACTCGAAAGCGCCCCGGAGCGACGAAGAATCGCTTTCACCCGGGCCAGCAACTCCCGCAGACTGAACGGCTTTGTGATATAATCGTCCGCGCCGACTTCCAGCCCCATCACCCGGTCACTTTCGGAACCCTTCGCGGTCAGCATGATGATCGGCGTGGAACTTCCCTCGCGCTTAAGCTGCCGGCACAAATCCAGGCCATCCATGCCGGGCAACATCAAATCCAGGATAATCAGGTCGAACTTGTCCTGCCGAGCCAATCGCAGCCCCTCCAAACCGTTGCTGGTGCTGACCGTGGCGTAACCTTCAAACTGAAGGTTGTCTTCCAGGCCGCGACGCATGTCCGGCTCATCTTCTACTATGAGTATCTTGGTCATCGCACTTGCTCTCTCTCCTTGTCTTGTCCGGTCAGCGCAGGCGCTCCGTCCGGAATCGGCAAACACAGAGAAAACACGCTGCCTTTGCCGAGTGTACTCTGAATGTCCAGACGTCCATTGTGTCCCTCGATGATATGCTTGACTACCGAAAGCCCCAGCCCGCTTCCGCCTTGCTCCTGCACACGTGGATCGTCCACCCGGTAGAATTTCTCGCAGATCCGCTTCAAGTTTTGAGGCGCAATCCCGATGCCTTCATCGCGCACACTCACAACCACCTCCCCATTGTTCCTGAACACCCGTACCTGCACCAGTCGGCCGTCTCCCGAATACTTCGCCGCATTGGACAACAGATTCCACAGGGCCTGAGCCATCGCCTCGCGGTCAATGCGAACCATGGGCAGATCCGGTTCGATCTCGACGCTCAGTTCCAGGTCGTTTCGGGAAATATGAAATTGCATCGAATCCACAACGCTTTCCACGATATCCTTCACGGACCCCCAGTTCAGCTGGTACTGTTTCTGCCCGGCTTCGATTTTCGAAAAATTCAGCACATTGTCAATGATCTTGGAAAGACGCTCGCTTTCACGAGTGATTGTATGAAGGTATTGGCTGCGACGTTCCTGGTCGCCGATTCGCTCCATTTCCAGAGTCTCCGCGAACAGACGGATCAGTCCGAGAGGAGTCCGAAGTTCATGAGAGACCCGAGCCACAAAATCGGATCGCATTTTTGCCAGATTCAACTCCCGTGCAATGTTGCGGATCGAACCGATGATGGCCAGGATCATAATCGCCGCCGCACAGATCGTCTGTGGAATCCAAATATTCCGAAAATCGTCGATATTGAGCGATCGGCGTATTCCTGCGTTCTTCAGATACCGGACTTCCCAGAACGGGAAAGTATCCCTCAAAACCAATCCCTGCGCATCGGTCTCTTCGGAAGCAAATTCGCCGGATTTGGCGATGACGCGATCCCCATCCCGGATCTCCAGGGGATAAGAGGCAACCGTGTAATGACGTTGCCACATATCATAGAGAACCGGCTGAAGGACGTTCTGGATGACGTAGTTTTCAAGGTCATAGATGTATCCTGCGCAAAGAACGGTTTCCTGTTTCTCATCCGGACGGTAATACGTGCAGCTTCCGTGGTAACGCTCCCTTGTCTCGTCCAGCGTGGATACCTTGAAAAAGGCCCCGATGTGAAGCGTCGCTCCCGGCTCAATTTTTTCCAGCTGTTCCCGCAAATCATTCACTAAAGAGTTTGAGGGGGGGGCGCACCTTTTCCACGTGGTCAATTTGAACACCGGAGATCGCCCGATTCCGGCATCCTTCTCAGGCAATGCCTCCCTGCAATAAAACAGAAATGGGCCATCCCCCAGGCGGAAAAAGATCAACTTTGTGAATGGAAGCGGCATTTCAAACTCGATTCGGCTGCCGAATTGAATGCCGGTGGGTTCTTTCAAGCGGGCATTGATCCATAAACGCATCGCGGTGTCGAATTCGGCCTCCAGCTTCATTAACTCCATGCTTAGAAAATCATCAAGGGATTGGGTGTAGCTCTGAAGGTCGGCGTTCAGGTATGGCTCGACAGCCTGCTGGAGCAGATTGATCCCGGAGAAACCGAGATAGGTGATCAGCCCGGCAGGTAAAATGATCGCCAGGGGTGCGGTAATCAGCAAACGACGTCGAGATGGAACAGCCATGGGAACCTTTCCAGGCAAAAACGACCCAACACGGTTTGAGTAA
Organism: Candidatus Omnitrophota bacterium; assembly: GCA_029557025.1. GTDB lineage: Bacteria > Hinthialibacterota > Hinthialibacteria > Hinthialibacterales > JAKPRU01 > JAKPRU01. The sequence goes on from JAKPRU010000025.1 coordinate 2,551, forward strand.
CTAAATTATACTATCACAAACGGGGTGATTCAGGCTGCATCGTGTCTATTGACTCAGAGACGGTTTCGGAGTCCGTTTCAGATCGGTTCACTTTTCAATCGGGATGCGTAAACTGAGAGAAAAACTGCAAAGCATTTCCATATTGCCACAGGTTGTCCGATGCGTATTCTCCTGATTGAAGATGACTTGACTATCGCCACCTTTATCCTCAGGGGTCTCAAGGAGGCCGGCTATGCTGTGGACCATGCGTCCGATGGTGAAACCGGCTTCCATCTGTTGTGCAATGAACCGTATGATGCAGCGGTAGTGGATATCATGCTTCCGAAAATGAACGGCCTGGTTCTGGTGAGCCAAGCCCGTAATGAATCGGTCAACACGCCGGTCATTTTCCTCAGTGCCAGGCGCGAGGTGGACGATCGGGTCCGGGGATTGCAGAGCGGAGCGGACGATTATCTTGTCAAACCGTTCGCGTTCAGCGAGCTTCTGGCACGCTTGCAGGCGCTAATCCGTCGCGCCGGTGGAACCACCGAAACGACCCGGCTCACGGTCGGGGACCTGGAGATGGACCTGCTCAAACACCGTGTCTGGCGCGAGTCCCGTCCCATTGACATTCAGCCCCGTGAGTTCAGCCTTCTGGAATACCTTATGCGCAATGCCGGGCGGGTCGTCTCCAAAACGATGATTATGGAGCATGTATGGAACTACGATTTCGATCCTCAGACCAATGTCGTGGAGGCCTGTGTCTGTCGGTTGCGCACCAAATTGAACGAGGGATTCGAGACGGAGATCATCCGAACCGTGCGTGGGGTGGGATATGTCCTGGAACACACTGCCTGATCGTCTCTTCCGTTCCGTTGCATTCCGCCTGACCTTGGTACGCGGTCTTATTCGCGCTGGTTTCCTGTGCGGGTGTGTACGGGATTTATTTCATGATTGCCACCTATTTGCGTAGAGAGATTGATGAGGAAATCTTCGACGAAAAAGATGAACTGGCGTATGTGGTATCCAATCAAGACATCGAACAAGTCAGGGAGATGTTTCTTCTCGAGACAAAGGACGAAGGATTGGATAACGCGTTCTTTCGGCTTACCTCCTCTTCGGGAGACGTGCGGGTTTCCTGCGGCATGTCTCGCTGGGCAGAGCAGGTTTTCCCATCGGATTGGTTTACAGAAAACTACGAAGAAGGCGCTGTGTTGGAAACCGTTGTGGTACAACCGGAGGGCCGGAAAGTGCGGGTGTTTTCGTCGGAAATAGGTCCGAACAAAGTTCTGCAGATCGGGTTTGCTCTGGACCAGCACGAACGACTTCTGGCCCAGTTTCGACAAAACGCCGCCATGATCATCACGGCTATGCTGGCCCTCGGAACACTGATCGGGTGGAAAATGGCGAGGAA
>JAKPRU010000032.1 GCA_029557025.1 Candidatus Omnitrophota bacterium
AATTGGCAGGTATCCGGGGAAATCACCATCACTAACGATTCCGCTTGCGATGTGACGATCACGGGGATCGTGGATGTCATCAGTCTCGATATTCCAGCAACGGTGACCTGCGCTTCCGCATTACCCTTTATTTTAAAAGCGGGTACATCAATAACCTGCACGTATTCCGCCGCCTTGCCGGACGGCTCCGCGCGCACCAATACGGTGACGGTGGAGGTGGATGGATCCGCGTGTCTTGATTCGATGACCGAAACTGTCGGTTTTGAGTTCGACGACGAAGCCATGAACGAGATCGACGAATGCGTGGTCGTTGATGACACGAACGGCGAATTTGGGGATAAATATGGGGATCCGGCCGAAGTTTGTGCTCAGGATTTCGCTCCGGGTGAAGTTTCGAAAACGTTCACCTACACGATCACGGTGGATGGCGACGAGTTGGATTGCGACGGAGAGTTGATCGAGAACACGGCTACATTTACCACCAATGATAATGGTGTCACGGGCAGTGCTTCCGCCTCGGTGCAAGTCCATAAAAAAGCCATTGACTTGAAGGTTTCCAAGACGGCGGATCCATCGTTCGACCGTTCCTACAAGTGGAAGATCACGAAGACCGCCGATCTCACCGATCTGACCCTCACCTGCGGAGACAACGGGGACATCAACTACACGGTCGCAGTGGGCCTGGATGAAAGCGTGAATGGCGGAAAAGGCTACCTCGATAGCAATTGGCAGGTATCCGGGGAAATCACCATCACTAACGATTCCGCTTGCGATGTGCTTATCACGGGTATCGTGGATGTCATCAGTCCCGATATTCCAGCGACAGTGACCTGCGCTTCCGCATTGCCCTTTACATTAAAAGCGGGTGATTCAATAACCTGCACGTATTCCGCCGCCTTGCCGGACGGCTCCGCGCGCACCAATACGGTGACGGTGGAGGTGGATGGATCCGCGTGTCTTGATCCGATCACCGAAACTGTCGATTTCGAATTCGGCGACGAAGCCATGAACGAGATCGACGAATGCGTGATCGTCGATGACACGAACGATGAATTTGGGGATCCGGTCGAAGTTTGTGCTCAGGATGTTTCGAAAACGTTCACCTACACGATCACGGTGGATGGCGACGAGTTGGATTGCAAGGGTGAGGTGATCGAGAACACGGCTACATTCAAGGCCGTGGACGATGACAACGACACCGGCCAAACGGACAATGCTTCCGCCTCGGTGCAAGTCAACAAGGAAGAAATTGACTTGCAGGTTTCCAAAGATGCGAATCCATCGTTCAAACGAATCTACAAGTGGGAAATCACGAAGACCGCCACACCTTCCAGCATCTATCTTTCCCCTGAAATACCCACTGGCGAGATCGCCTATGACGTAACCGTGGAAAATACAGGATATGACGATAGCGGATGGAAGGTTACTGGAACAATAACCATCAAGAATAATTCCGCTTGCGCGGTGGAAATCACTGGTATCGAGGACATCATCGAGCCGGGTGGTATCGAGGCGGTTGTGTCATGCGGTGATGACTTCCCCATCACGTTGGCGGCCGGCGGAACGCTGGAGTGCAATTATTCCGCCGCCTTGCCGGATGCCTCCGCGCGCACCAATACCGTGACGGTGGAGGTGGGACCGTCGGCATGCTTCGATAAGAAGACAGCCACCGCTGATGTCAATTTCGAGGAAGCCGAAATCAACGAGACCGACAAGTGCGTTGTGGTCACGGATACCCAGTATGATTTCGATGATCCGAATACGCCGGAAATCGATGAGTCCATCGCTTGTGCCGATGAGCTCATTGAGTCGAAAAAGACATTCACGTACGAGAAGACGGTCGATATGACCGGGTTGGATTGCACGGATGAGGATAAGCAATCCAAGGAAGTCAAGAATACCGCCACGGTGAGCGCGGAAGGTGGCGGGATGCTGGATGAGGATGACGCCACGGTCCAGATCCTGATCGATTGCTGCGATCCCGCGCATAACAAATTGGATGTGTCCAAGACGGCGGAAACCGAGTGGATCCGGACCTATTATTGGACCATCGAAAAGACGGCCGGTGTGTCCGAGGATGATCTGGATTTCTTGGTCGCCGGCGATACCATCACGATTCCTTACACCATTACCGTCAAAAAGTCGTATACCGATCATTTCAAGGTAAGTGGAGAAGTCACCATTTACAACAATTACACCTACCCAGCCAAAATCGTCAGCATCGCGGATATCCTGGGTTGTGATGGAAATGTCCTCGATATCGTTTTGAAAGATGAAGATGGGAATCCGTATATCCCCGCCGAGCTCGCGCCGAAAACCACACTCAAGTTGTATTACGAGGTCGAGCTGGATTCGTTGGAGGCCTTCGCGGGCTGCGATCCGATTCAGAACACGGTCGAGGTCGTGGTGTCCGAGGATAGCTGCGTCGGCGGCAACTCCGGCACGGCGGAAGTGGACTTCGGAACGCCCGTGGAAGTCGATGAGGACGAGTGCGTCTTCGTGGATGACACCAATGGCCCGGTTATTCTCACCAAGCCGGAAGATCTTAAAGGGATGACATTCTTTACCGAACCCTACCCGCTCTGTGAGGATGATCTTACCAATAATGAGTGGTCGGTTTCGTATGAAATCGTGGAAATCATCCCGGATGATGTTTGCATCAACGAATATCCAGGTTGGTACCACGAAGGCTCAATCGTGTATAAGGACTACGAGAACACCGCGTCCTTGTACAAATCCGACGAAAACGGCGATTTGTTGCTCGATGGCAATGGCAATCCCGTTCTCATCGGGGAGTCTTCCACATCGCAGAGCACAGTGATCATCCAAGTTGAAGTCCCCTGTTGTGATCCAATCAACAACACATTGAAAGTCTCCAAGACCACTAATGAGGAATGGATCCGGACCTACACGTGGACGATCGACAAGGACACGAGCGTGACGGATGAAGCGCTGCAGAACTTGCTGCCGGGCGATACCATCCCGGTCCCTTACACCATCACCGTCACCAAGTCGTACACGGATAATTATAAGGTTAGCGGGATCATCACGATCGTGAATGACAACCTGCAGGAGGCCTACATCACGAGCATCGCGGATTCTCTCAATTGCGCCCATGCGAATCCGGTCATGCTTTACGATCAGGACTCGACACCGCTTTCCAACCCGTTTACCCCGGCGGAACCCCTGGTTCTTCCGGCCGGTGAAACACTCTTGCTCTACTACGAAGCCGCGTTGGAGCCCGGTGAAATCGGAATCTGCACAGAGAACACCGTCACGGTGGATGTGCTCGATGCCGAGTATAGTTGCATCGGAGGCGGATCCGGCAATGAAGAAATCGCCTTCGGTCAGCTTCCCACCGAAGAGGTCGCCAACTATGCCTGCGTGTACGTCGATGACACCAACCCCGCGTATTATTACGATCAGAATAACAACCTGGTTGATTTCTTTGCACAACCTCAGTTGATATGCGCGGCTGATTTTAACGAAAACGGTGTCTGGACCTACTCGTACGAGCTCGAATGGCCTGTGCCGATCGATATCTGCACCTCGGACTACGAAGGTGTCGAAGTGATCGATTACAAGGCCTATTTCGATATCGAAAACACGGCCTCCTTGTACACGGACCAAATGGATTTCATTGACGACGACACGGTTGTGATTCCAGTGGAAGTGCCCTGCTACAACCGCTGCGAGACGGCATTTGCCTTCGGCGCCAGTACCGCGCCCTCAAAATGCTTCCTCGACATCACCGGATTGAAGGCCGATCGGTGGGGCTGGACCATTGGTCCAGTAACACCTCGTGTAGAACCCTATGTATTCCCCGTTTACGCGGCCGCGGGACAATGCATTCTCAGCAATGGCACCTTGGTTGGCACAGTGACGGTGGATTATTCAGGTAGTACCGTGACGGCTACGTTTACCCCTGAGCCGTCATTCTTCACGACCGAAATCCACCTCTACGCGGGCACTACCCAGTTGCCCATGGTCAAGAAAGGGAAGAATATGGTGCCCACCGTCGCACCGGGACAGTATTACGTTCAGACAGGTCTGAACGGTGAGCCGATTTACATCATTTGGCATGCGGTGGTATGTGGAGTCTATGAATAAATATCCACACGCCACGGAACATGCTTAACGGCACGTAATACTGTGTAATGGACCTTGTACCCCCATGCTCCGCGGAGGTTCTTTCCGATGGGGCATGGGGGGATTCTTTTGGCTGGCGGCTTTCCCCTGTCCCGCCGGCGAGGGAGGGAGAGGGCTGGATTCTTGAATGGATAACCTAGGGGCGTGCTCGTGAAATCCGGCCGCGCGTAAATTTTTTTGCCTTCACAACACGGGGAGACCGTTCAGCGGTGGGATGGATTTTTTCTTCCCGACCCCGGCCTTGAATTGACATCCCGCTTCTGAATTGGGTAAAATCTATCGCATGAATTCACGGATATCTTCCCAGTGTCCCTGATTTCTGCGGATTTAGCCCATCTCGCGTTCAGGAGGATGCAGACCATGAAACAGCGATTTTTCTTTCTCGCGGTGTGCTTGGCGGTGCTCGGGGGCGGGTTGATCCTGGGGGCGGAGGCCGGCCCCAAGGGCGTCATCGTGGTGCGGCCCTTGGGAACGGGCGTGGCCATCACCATCGACGGCGATTTCAAGGACTGGCCGCTGGCGGCTTTCGAGAAAGTCTCCGAGCAGCCCCTCTTCCCGGAGGGGCAGGACGCGCTCACCACCAACGCGCGCGGGGATTACCTGGTGCACGATCCCGACCGGGTGGGGTTTTTCAACACCGCGCGGGGCGGCGTATCCGAGGACGATCCCAACCTCGATTTCGAGGTGAACACGTATTTCGCCTTCGATGCCAATTACTTGTATATCCTGTCGATCTTCGTGGATGACGAGATCGTCGGCAACCGGGACACCTCCGCGTTTGGCAGCGCGCCCTATCTCAACGACGGGCAGGAATTTTTCATCGACGCCAAGAACGACAGCGACGACTGCATCTCCGACCTCGCCTTTCCCAGCATCGACGAGGAGGAACCCAACCTGGACGATTTCCAGGTGGGCACGGGGATCAACGATATATTCGATCCCGTGGTTCCGATGGACCAGGGCGGTTGGGGCGCGGTGCAGGGGATCATCCGTTCGGGGAACCGGGACCTGCTGGGCACGGGCGATTTCAGCGACGGGACGTTCCAGGACGCGCTGACCGCCTCGTCCGGGCCGGACATCGCCGCCAAGGCCTACGCGGACCTGCGCGCGGCGGGAGCGCCCAATCCCATGATTCCGCAAAATCCCAGCCTGACCTTCGCGGGGTATGCCCTGGAGACGCGGATTCCATTCCGGGTGGTGGACGGCTTCACGCCGGACCACAAAATCGGCATGACCCTCTTTTGGAGGGACGTGGATGACAGCAACGGCAGCGGCATTCAGTTCATCGACTGGGCCCAGAGCACCACGGCGGGCGGCTGCCTGACCGCGGACGCGCAGATCACGGACATCTTTTTCGCGCCCAACTGGGGGGCGTTGGAATTCGACGCCAGCCATCCGCTGGGCGGAACGGGGATCGCGGCCTGGGACCTGTTCGAGTAATCCGGCGTTCACCCGCCTGCCCCGGATCAAAAATTCCCTCACCCTGGCCCTCTCCCAGAGGGAGAGGGGATTCGGTGGCGGCTCTCCGCGGCTAACCCGATTGAAGAGCGGCCGGTCCGGCTTGATAAAGATAAAAAGTAAGCACTTACCGGATGAACCAAAAGTCTGTCCGCGCGGGAGGAGACGTTTTTTTCATTTTTTTTGTGAAATCCGGCCTGTATTTGTGATAGGATGAACCGGTTTGCAATGGAATCGATTGACAAGGAACAGGAGGCTCAGCTCATGCCAAAGCGATTGGGATGGATCGTCGTATGCTTGGTTGGTTTCACGCTGGCGGGTTACGGGGCCAAGGTCGAAGTCAATTCGGTGACCGGAAAAGAGGATGGGACTTCGCCCTTCAAGACCCTGGCGGGGGCGGTCGAGTTTTTGCGGGCGGATCCCATGGCGGCGGACAATGAAATCCAGATCACGGACAACGGGCCGCATTTTCTGGAGGAGACGTTGAACGTGGATGTGCAGGTGAAAATCCATGCCGCGCCGGGGATCCAACCGGTCATCGTGGGATTTTTCAGCGAGGCGCCGGACAAGATCCTGGATCCGTTCTTGTATGTCCAGATCTCCGACGGCGGGGGCAATTTTCTCATCAATATCGTTCCCCAGCCTTATTCGACCGTGGAGTTGGATGGATTGACGATCATCCCGCAAGCGGACAATACCTACCACCAGCAATACCGGCAGACCGCGATTGAGTACCACGGGGTGGATTACTACGGGAACAAGTCGGTGGCCGGAGCCAAATTGATCGTAAGGAATTGCACCGTCACCAGCAATGACGGGCAGAACCACCCATCATCGGTGACGGGATCCGCTCCCCCGCTGGCGACCGACACCCAGTTCGGAGGCGCGGCGCTGGAATTGGGGGCCTCGGGATTTTCAGCCCTGGACGAGAATTTGAATCTGATACCCGACGCCGACCTGGAAGCGTATAACGTGCTGGTGGAAAACTGCCTATTCACCCAATGTTGGGTGTATGGGATCAACATCGCGTCCGAAAAAGTCGTCATCAAGGATACGAATATCCTGTACAACGGCATGCGGGGGATTCAAAACATCCATGGAGAGGGCGAAGCCTGGCAGAGCATTCTGATCACCGGTTCGCCCGGCAAGCCCGCGGTTATCAAAGGCAATGGGTACGTCTTCGCGGCGGACGGAACCAATCCCAACAGTGTCCAGCCGTTCAATACCGGGACCGCGATCCGCATGTTCGGCAACCAGGTCATCGATTTCGCCTGGCTGGACATCGTGGAGAACCATGACAACGTGCTGATCGATATTTCATCCGACAACGACACCAAGGGCGCCAACATCCGTTCGATGGATCATGTCTTGATCGCCAACAACAAGGGCGGTTCGCTTTTCACCACCCGTGACGGCGGGCCCACGTTCGCCACGGGGCTGGCCCATATCCCCCTGACGATTTCGAACTGCACGTT
>JAKPRU010000036.1 GCA_029557025.1 Candidatus Omnitrophota bacterium
CGACATCCAAAAAATGCTCTAAGAGCCTGCCGAAATTCGTCATCAGATAGGCGTGTCCTTCGGGATTGCTCGGGCAAACCGGGTGACCGCTGTTTCCCCGTCGTCCCAGCGGGTCCGGCAAACGAGTTGCCCGGATATGGTCCGGAATATCCATGAACATCATGTTGTTTGCGCCGATGGCAAGCTGGAGTCCCAGATCTCCGGCCGTTTTGGCATACCGACGCAGCATGGCAATGGCCGACTCCGTCTGTGGGTCATCCCAGCCATGAAGATTGATTCCCGGAAAGGACACCATGACAGCGTTCATGCCCCAAAGCGCCAGGTCTTCCATGTACCGGGATATCTCCGGATCTGACGCCTGCTGATACCAGTTGTGGAAATGGGAGGCGAAGTATATCCCGCGAATGGAACCACGGGGAACCGATGTTCCCCGCCACGACGAAGGCCGGAAAGCCCCATCATACCGGCTGGTCCGAAGGAACTTGCCAACCCCATAGAGCAGGCCTGACGGGGAACCGCCGGTAACGCGGACAGCCTCATCGACTTGACCGATGCAAAAGGCATCGTGCGGCACGCGATCATCGACGGATAGGATGATCTGTGCGCCGGCATCGGCCTGAACCTCTCTCACGGGGCAGTGCTGCTCAATTCTGTCTTTCAGAATCAGGAACGTCCTGAGGACAAGTGGCTCCCCGGGCGTTTCAATCCTCACGGCAATTCCGTCCGAATCGCTCCCATCATGCCTTTTGATTGTCCCGCATCCCGAGGAACCGATACCGACAACGGCGGCCCCAGTGTACTTCAGGAAAGTCCTACGATCATGGATGTCCATCCTATCATTCCCTTCTAATTGAGATTTCCCATTTGGGATTGCCGTTCGCCTCCCAAACAGGCAGTTCGAAGCACGTGTCCTCTGTGGTGGTCCAGGATCTCTCCATCAGCATGATATTCTTTACCTTCTACCGGATCAAACATCGCGCAGAAGCCCAATCTCGACCCGGCGAAATCGCACTGCGGGATCGAGTGCCAACAAAAAATTCGGGATGTCAGCAAAAACGTCGGCACTAGCGTCGGCAGTCGTGCGACTTTTCCTGACATTTCCTGTCAATCCATGGCAAAGGATGATGGGAAAGAAAGGATTTGTAAGGATTGGAAATTCAGCATGTTAGGCAGTGTCAGTCATGGAATGGCACTCTGTGGCACAAATGGGAAAATCCTGCCCAGGGCGGGATTTGAACCGACGGCCCTGTCCATCCATACCCTCATGTAATGTACTGATATCAATGAGGTTAACACTGCAATCTTCCGCACCCACCGCTTGTTCGTGCACGCTACATGCACATGGCTCCGGCGAAAGAACCATTTCCGCAAGCCGTTCGACAACTTGCGTCAATCGTTCGTCCCGGGTTCGCGCATAGACATTCATAGTCAGGTCCGCCGTGGAATGTCGGGCAAGAGCCTGTGTCTCTTTCGCAGAGGCTCCCGACTCGAAGAGCATCGAAACAAATGTGGTCCGCAGTGCATGAAAATCCAACTTCCCCTCTTCTGTCATCTTCGGAATCCCTGCGGCAGTGAGGTCCTTGT
>JAKPRU010000044.1 GCA_029557025.1 Candidatus Omnitrophota bacterium
GCCAGGCGACAAAGTGCGCTTTGTAATCGGAATAAATTCCCGTTTTATACGCCTGCTCTCCATTCCAGCTGTAGTCGAACCAGAACGGTTCATTATGCGTGGTTCTGTTTGCAAGAATTTTCACGAATTGTTCGCATGTCAGGTTCTCTTTCCGGCCCAGCGACATATCGTGATTATTAATATCCCTTGAATCCATAAGGTTGCCGTAGCACCACTCCACCGTAGGCATGGACCAGTGATCCTGATAGCCCCAAGCCGTGAGGCGCAGCAGAGTATCAAAATCCGCCGGCAGCCGGCCGAGTTTCTCCGCGAAACGCACGGTGCCTTCGGCGAGCAGATTTCCTATCCCGATGCGGTTCGCGATTGCCAGTCCATAGACCTCGGCAAACTCCACCTTTTCGTAGTCCTCCATTGGGAGCGGATAGGTATCGACCTTCTTCCCGGGGCCGATCACACCAAGGTCATACATTTTCTTCAAATACCAACCCATCGCGGTATACGCCGGCACCTTCGGCTGAATCGGAAAGTCCGGCGGAACATCGAACGCCATGGGACCCATAAAGCAGGTTTCCATTGCATTCAGTCCGAGCTTCTGAGCGATATCGGCCGACTTCAGCTGCATATCCGGAGGAGTGGGCTTCGCGGGCGGTGCCACAGCATACCAGCCTGCTTCGGCGCAATTATCGGAATCGCGGCCGAAAACCGTATTCCTGTTGTGGCAGCCTCTTCCGCGGCAACCCATGCAGCTCGAATTTACGATTCCTGCAGGACCGGGAAACTCCGGCTTTACGGGCCATTTTGTCTCCCACCATTCTCTGGAATCACGGACTGCTTTTGGGTCCGCCACTTTTACCGTACCGGTACCAAGAACCGCGATTGCTTTCAGTTTCTTGGATCCAAAAACTCCGCCGAATCCCCCCTGCCCCGCTCCGGAGCCTCCCCCATGCACAAGAGATGCGACGCGTGTCCGGTTTTCGCCGGCCGGCCCGATCGTCACAATGGCGGGCCGCTGAATTGTGTGGCCACGCTCCAACTCCTGCCATTCGCGACCATAATGGACGGAAGAGCGTCTCCAGATTTCCTCCTGAGTTTGCCAGGTGGTGAGTCCCCATAAGTCCTTCGCATTTTCCAGCGTGACTTTGTCATCAACGATGTTGATGTATACGGGAGACTCCGCTCTCCCGATCACCACAACTCCGTCCCATCCTGCCATCTTAAGGGTGGGGGCGAAACTGCCGCCAAAATTGCTGTGGCAGAACCAGTTGATTGGCCACGACTGGGGAGACATTCCTGAAACGCTCGTTCTGCCTGCATAAGAAAGACCCGTCCCCGCAAGCGGACCCGTCATCAAAGAAACGGCATTCCTTGGATCGAACGCATCC
>JAKPRU010000085.1 GCA_029557025.1 Candidatus Omnitrophota bacterium
GGATGCGGGGCCACCGGGAAAATTGCATGAATCCATCTCGCACGGGCTTTTCGCCCCCGTGCCGGTTGCAAAAACCGACAATTCCCGGTTAACCGATGTCTCTCCGCAAGACGGGCAAACCGGCACATCTTTCTCGGACAGAATCAATTCTTCAAACCGCTCGCCGCAACGGCTGCACGTAAACTCAAAGAGAGGCATTAATCTTCACCTCCCGAAGGAATATAGGGTTGACTCGCGGACGGCAAAGTTGCCATGGCCGTCTCAAAATCCGGAAAGCAGCGCATATCCCCCCAGATTGATGGAGATACAGAGCGGGGTTGATTGCATCAGACCTGCCAAGCCCACTCCAGCCTTCCCTCCACACATCAAGAGCGCTTTTGAGACACTCCCGGAAGCCTCGCCCCCCATAATACGATCTTTTTCAGACAGCCGCCGCCTGTTTGCGATTCACCGCTCGGCTTAGTCGGGATTTCTTTCGGGCGGCTTTCCGACGATGAATGATATGCCGTTTTGCGGCGCTGTCGATCAGCGAAAAGGTCGAACGCATCAGGGTCTCGGTCTGTTCCGGATTCTCCGCGCTCATCACTTTTTTCGTCAGTGTGTGAATGCGAGTTTTCACATTGCGATTCCGGAGACGGCGGAATCTGTCCTGCTTCATCCGTTTCTCAGCCTGTTTGTGATTGGGCATAATCGGTGTTCTCCTATTGGTTGCGCTTTCTCATCAGCGATGGGTATAGGCCATGAGCGCCATGTAGCGGGCACGTTTGATCGCCGTGGTGAGCATTCGCTGATGATGCGCACTGTTTCCGGTGATCCGCCGAGGCATGATCTTCCCGCGTTCCGTCACAAATTCACGCAGGATCCGGTAGTTCTTGTAGTCGATATATAAGACCTTCTCTTCCGTAAACAGGGAAACCTTTCGCCTTCGAAATCGGCGTCGGGGTCTTTTTTTCGCTTGCACTGCCGCTTTAGCATGTAGTGTCATCGTTGTTATCCTTTCCACATTTCACTCTCTCTGCTGGAGAGAGGGCAGGGGAGCTCTGCTCACCCCTAGAAGGGGAGATCATCATCTTTCTCATCTCCGGGTTCACCGGAATCGAATGCCGGAGGAGCCTCATCATCCCCTGGAAGCGGGGGAGTTTCCATGGGTGCAGCGGAGGAACCGCCACGACCATCGAGAAACTGTACATCCTCGGCAATCACCTCATACACCGTCCGATTCTCGCCCTGCTGTGTCTGATACTTGCGCATTTGCAGGCTGCCATGCACAGCAACCTGTCGGCCCTTTGTCAGATATTTGCCGACCAGTTCGGCAGTCTTCCGCCAGGCAACCAGGTTGATGAAATCCGTCTCCCGTTCACCTTGGGCGTTCTTGAATCGACGATCCACCGCCAGACTGAAATTGGCAACCGCCACACCGGAATTGGTGTACTTCACTTCCGGATCCCGCGTTAACCGACCGATAAGAACGA
>JAKPRU010000146.1 GCA_029557025.1 Candidatus Omnitrophota bacterium
AGGCTCTCGAGCCCGAGCACCTCCATCACCTGCGTGAGCTCCGGTGAAAAATAATCCAAAAAGGACGTGAGATTGAATCCGTTGCCGGCAATCTCCGATGTATCACTGTCGGCCTCCGCCGCGCTTGTGCCGCTTTCCGATCCGGCTCCCCTGTCGGAGTCCGCTCGGGTATCCGATCCAGTTCTGCCGTCCGAGTCCGCTCGGGTATCCGATCTCCGGTTCGATTTTCTTCGTTGCTCATGTCGTTGTGCGCCGCCTGCGAATGGGAATGAACCCCGTGAACTCCGGCCCGCTCGGTGTTCAGTTTCTCCCCCGTGTCCCCAATTCGCAATCCATTTTCCCCGGATGGAGCCGCATGTGTGCATTGCGAGATTCGTGCGTTTGTAGTTCAAACTTTGGTTTGCTGGTCCCAGACACGCTAAAGCGTGAACTACAAACGGGGAATCTTCGGGTCTCCGAATCTCGCAATGCACACGACCCGCATCGCGCGGCGGAATTTCTGCTTGCGCATGAAAAGATAACGACTAGGCTGGGTAATACTCAGGGTTGAAAGGGCGGGGAGGGCTCCCTGGGAATGGACCGGGGGATGTTGTTTCCCCCGAAATCGGTCCAAAGGAAGGCTCCATGAGAATCGGGCGAAGAGTCCAGACGATGGCGGGGACTCTACTGGCTGTCTGGGTTACGTTCCTGTCTGGGTACGCGGGCGCGGAGGGGCAATACACGGTTTTCTCGTGGGACAGTTTCGAGACGGGCGTCATGCCGGAAACGCTGCAGATGAAGTTCCAGGCGAGTTCCGACACGGTGGGCGTCGTGGATTTGGCGGGTTCGACGGTCCCGCCGGGAATCCGGACCGGTATCGCCCAGGTGGAATGCGGGCGGTATGGAATCCTGCTCGCGCCCGATCCCAACCGGAAGTTCGTCAGTCTTGTGAATCCGCTCACGTTGAACCGCCAGCAGCTCGGGGCGAGCGGGAAGGCGCTCTTCCAGGCGGATTTCTATCTCCCGCCCGTCGGCGAGGAGATCTCCAGCCTCGCCGTGCTCGCGGTGGCGCGCGACGAACAGAACCGGCAGAGCATCTGGAAGATGTATCGATTCGGCGTCTACAACAGTACCAAGCTGTTTTTCG
>JAKPRU010000152.1 GCA_029557025.1 Candidatus Omnitrophota bacterium
GATATGGATATGGTGCATGTGTTGCGGTCGGTTTCTCCGGCGGAGTATCTTCCGGTGATTATCGTGGCCCCCAATGCCGAAACCAAGCACCGTTGCGAATACCTTGACAGCGGCGCCGATGAGGTGCTCTCCAACCAAAGCTCCCTGGCGGAAGTCATCTCTCGTATCCGGGCGTTGCTGCGCATCAAGGAGTTGAACGATCAATTGGCCTGCTCGCGCGCCGCGTTGCAACAGTCGCTGGAACGCGAACGAAAACTGCTGTCCAAGCTCCGCTTGGATAATGCCCATCTGCAGACGCTTTGCACGACCGACCCGTTGACCCATGTTCAGAACGTGCGCGCTTTCCGAAACATTCTGAATCATGAATTCAATGCCGCCAAGCGGTACAATCACCCGTTAAGCGTATTGATGATGGATATCGATCACTTTAAATTGATTAACGATAACTACGGCCATCCTGCCGGAGATTATGTCCTGAAGGAGCTGGCCGTCATCCTGAAAAAGTCCGTTCGTGATTCCGATGTGGTTGCCCGTACGGGCGGAGAGGAATTTGCCATCATACTTCCTCGCGCCAGTCGCGAGCAGGCGATGCAATTCGCCGAGCGTATCCGCGTGAAAGTATTTCGTCGTAAATTCATTGTGCATGGAGAATATATTCATGTGACGATTTCCATCGGGGCCTCTACCTGGCCGGAAGACGCCGAAATCACCGATCCGGAAATGCTGGTGTATTTCGCCGACCAGGCGCTGCTGCATGCCAAGGATACCGGCCGGGATCGAACCGTGTCCGTCGATACGCTATGCCCGGTCACGCGCATCCGCATGAGGAAACAGTATTGCCTCAGCAGCAAGGAAGTTGCTCAGGTTCAGGACGAAGAGGATCTGGAAGCGTTGATCTGGCCTCAAAATGAAAACGGGCTTCAGGAAATCCCGAAGCCCGTCCAGTGATACGGTTTTGGGAAAAGTTATTTAAACTCGCAACGGATATACCCGCTGGTATTGTTGTTCTCATTGCCCATTCCGCAAGCGCTGATTCGCGAA
>JAKPRU010000162.1 GCA_029557025.1 Candidatus Omnitrophota bacterium
GCCAGGTATTCCGCGATCTTCAATGGAGATTTGCACACGGTGGCTGCGTTTTCTTCAAATGAGGCCACGCAAACTGTAGCCGCTGCCAGGTATCGCGGAACCTCCTCATGCGGCACATATCCCAGCAGCCGAATACACTTCCCCCACGGAATTCTATCACAAAACCGCCTCAATTCCTCCAATCCTTTGCCGCCACCCACAATCCACAGCACGGCATCGGGATGTTTCGGGTAAACGAATTCCATGCTTCGCGCGGCCAGTTCCCCATACGCCGCTCCTTCGAGTTGCCCCAGGTAAAGCACAATGGGGGTGTTCTCATCCGCGCCGTGTTTTCTTCGTATATCGGCGGCATTTTCCCCAGGGGCGAAATGCTCCAGGTTTGCGCCGACCGGCGCCCACCACATCCGGTCCTGCGGAAATCCGCACTGAATCGCCAATTGCCGGACACCCTCGCTTGAATAGGTTAGCGTATCGACAAAAGACGGCATCCGACGTTCCCAAATCGCCGTCTTGTGACGGACCAGAACATCCTCGCAAACAATCCGCGAAATCGCCGTCTCATAATCATCCCAATCATAGTGAACCGGCAAATCCAGGAGGTACGCCGCCCACAGGCAGGGAACAACGGCTACCGGAAAACACTTCTGTACATGAACGATATCCGCATGGCGCGCCAGATCCATGACCTGCCGAGTGTTTCGGTAGAGATCACTGTTTCGGACACCGAGCCGATGAACGGCGATATGTTCCGGAAAATGCTCGTGGACCGGTTTCTCATGCGGTTCCACTTTCCGTTTCGGTACATAGCCCAACGTCACAGAATGCCCGCGCAAAGCCAGGTGTTTAGCCGATTCGAGAATGCGAATGGTCCAGGGATCATAGTCCATATCATGGGGATGAAGCATTAATATGTTCATGGGATTTCAGGACAGACTGATCGTTACCCGATCTCGGATAACAGCGTTCAGGACCCGGTCGGCTCGTCCCAGGTTAATCGCTATCTCAAGCCGTCCGTACCCGTCGAATACAACAACCGGGAATCCTTCCTCTACGGCACTGTAGCAATCCGAGATACCGTAAATGCACGTCGTACCCAATCGGATAACCGTCTCGCTTGGCGTGGCATTACGCTCCTTCAACCATTCAAGAAGTGCATTCCGTTTGATTGTCGTGACCAGGTTTCCGAAACGGTCAATATAGATGATTTCAGACTGGATCTCCTTTTTTCCGTAGTCTATCAATGGGGGCGGCAGCAAAACAGCCGGTTTCTCCCGTGGCGGTCCTACGCGATCCAAATCCCCGCCGGTCGCCAGAAATGCCGCAAGCGGCGCGAAAATATCCCTGCCGTGAAAAGTACCGGAGATATCATTCAACCAAAGCGCCCGGTTCTCCGCAACGACTAACCGGCACGGCTCGGCACGGTCGGCCCAGAGTAACGAAAGAATCCCGTTGTCCGGACAAAGGATTCGCTGCCCCCGCGTTTCAAAAACCAACACGTCCCGCGCCGTTCCGACACCGGGATCGACTACAACAGTGTGAACCGTCCCCTCCGGAAAATACGAACAGGCCCATTCAACTAAAAAGCCTGCCCCGCTTATGTCGAACGGGCGAATGTCATGAGAAATGTCGATGAGAGGAGCCTGCGGCGCACGTGCCGCGATCACGCCTTTCATTACGCCGACAAAGCCGTCCCGGAGGCCGAAATCCGTAGTGAGTGTAATGATGTTGGCGGAGGCGGTCACTATTCTGTTTCCGTGGCGGCGGGAAAGGCCGCATGTTCCAGTAATTTTGTCGGTTCGGGGGCCATGGGCAGGGAGACAATCACTTGGGTCCCCTGGCCGATCCGACTTCGAATATTGACATCCCCATGGTGTTCGTGGACAATCCGGCTGACAATCATCAGTCCCAGGCCGGTCCCGCCCTCTCGCGTAGTGAAATACGGCTCGAATACTTTCTGCATATCGCTGTCGAGAATACCCGCTCCGGTATCGGTGAAGATGAAATTGACCTGTCCCTCTTCCGAAACCAGTGTGATCGTCACTCGTCGTTCGCCCGGCCCTCGCCCTTCCTCCAGGAGGGTTTGCGAAGCTTCTTTGATCGCATCGACGGCGTTCTTGAGAATGTTGATAAAGGCCTGTTTGAGTTGAACGGGATCTCCACAAATTTCAGGGACCTCGCCTTCCTCATGCACAATCACCTCGATTCCCTCGTTCTCCAGGTCGGGACGCATCAGGGCGAGCGTATCTGTAATCAGGGAGCGCGGCGACAGGCGAATGAAGGAAGCCGCATCGCTCCGAGCGGCGTTCAGGAACGACGTAAGGACATTATTTAAACGTTTGATCTCATTTTCGAGAACGCCCAGGATTTCCATTGTTTCACCATCCTGCTCCTCGCTTCGCCGCAGTTTGCGCCGCAGCAGTTGCAGATGGATGGAAAGGGAGTTGAGCGGATTGCGAATCTCATGCGACATACCCGCGGTCAGGGTAGAAAGTGACGCCAGTTTTTCCGCATGTCGAAGGCGCTCCTCCACGCGGCGTTCCTCCGTTCGATCCACAAACAGCAGGAGGATCGCAAATTCATTCCGGGGCAGGTGGAGCGGCACGACATTGGTTTCCAGGTAGATCTCTCGATCCTCCATGCGCAGGAACAGTTCGCGATGCAGATTCCCTTCCAGGGCGTGAAAACCTTCTTCGCAGAGTTGAAGAATGCGCCGGTTCCGGATGATTCTCTGCGCCGGTTTGCCCAACACCTCGTCAATATCCTCCACACCGAACAGGTCCGCAGCAGCTCGGTTCAGATATGACACGGTCATGTCCGATCCGATTACCGCCATCCCCTCCATCATGCTGTCAAAAATAAAACGCAGCAGATCGCGTTCCTCGGCCACTTCCACAAGGTAATCCACGACCTGCTGCTTGTCGATCTTCTCGGTATGATCCAGAAGACGGCTGAGAAAAGAACTTTTCATGGCCTTGTCAACATGCGAAATCCGTGATGTTTATTCCAATGGTAGATGGAACTACTCGGAAGAGCAACCGAAAGGGTTATTCGGGCACTTCTTGCGGGGCCGCTTTGATCCATCCGAGTCGGAAAGAAAAATGCAGGAACGGAATCATCGCCACCAGAAGGACAACCGTGATAAGGCCGTCATACAACTGCGACCCGCCAAAAAGAAGCGGCGATATGTTATCTGCACGATCGCATATCCTCTTGGAGAATTGAATAACAAACACCCAGCCTGTATGAAGCCCGATTGCCACGTAAATATCGCGGCTCAGAAGGACAGATACGCACAACACAATGCTGACCAGAACAAGACCGGTAAAATCCGGGAACAACTGGAATCGCTCCCACCAACCTTGGAGCAACTCCCAAGCCGCCAGGGGGCCCACCCACAGGGAATTCCGCGGAATCTCGGAATGTCCGGTGCGAAAATAATGTAATGCGGCGAAAATCAGGCTGGTTCCGATTACCGCCACGCTTTCTCTCGTCCGTCTCAAAAACGCATGGAAAAGCAGCCCCCGGAATACAATCTCTTCCAGAATCCCCACAACAACCGCTGTGCAGAGACTTCTTATGAGCGCCACCAACACAAAAGATAAAGTCAACGTGCGGTCCGGTTCGAGAATCCGGTGCCCGGCAGCCAAGGCAGCCGATTGAAGCAGGGCCAAACCAAGAACACCCATCCAAATACCCGCGACCAAGTTGTCTTTCCAGGATGAGTGCCTCCTCAAGCCGATTTCCGAGGCCGGTGGAATGGCCAACCGGCGACGACACAGATACAGACCCGCAAGAAACATCACCACAACCAGGCGACGAAAAACCTTCGCGGGGTCGTATTCGCGTAATCCTTCCAGAAGAGGAAGAGAATCAACCAGGCGGAGGGTGAACGGGGAAAGTAGACTCGCCGTGAAAAAGGCGAGGATCCCTGCGAGCATGACGTGAAAAAACAAGTGGCGATTCCGCATTCGCGATTCCTTGGATTGCGGGAGCGTCAGCTCCCGCCTTATTGGTTCGCACACTATATCTCAACCACGTAAAAGGCGGGAGCTGACGCTCCCGCAATCCAAGCTCATCCAACAAAACGGGGAGCAACCGTTCGGCTGCTCCCCGTCCAGAGACTTAAGAGTCGACGATTAGAAGGCCACTTTCACACCAGTTCGGATGAAATAGGCTTCGTCGTCTTCACGCGTAGCGCTCATCCCTTCAATGGCATCCCCCGGCCAGAAGACACCGCCGCCAACAAATGTCGCGACGGATTCATTGAATGCGTAATTCAGCTGGACATCCACCTCAAATCCGAGATCGTCATCTTCGGCAACACCCCAACCACGCCCGGCCAGATCAGGTTGAACGATATCTTCATCCTGATCCATCAGGAAGTAATACCAGTCGGCATCGAGACCCCACTGTTCGTTGAAGTCAACACCAGTGGTTATGTGGAAGATATGAGCGTTGGTAAAGATGAAGCTGTTGGCGATTTCACCGTATACTTTGCCTTCAAACGGCAGGTAAGCGCCTTCGAAGTCCTCATCCTGAGCGCCGGGGACGTTGTCTTCATCACCTTGCAACCAAGTGTAGATGAATCCGATCTCCGGCTTGTAAGCCATGTCAGGATGATAGTTCAAACCGGCTTCTACCGCCAATCCTTCGATGTCACCATCATCATCACCAGGAGTGGTACATATGACATCGCCAAACCCGGGGATGAATCCAGCGGAATTCTCAAGTTCGCCCAAACCATAGGATACTTCCGCTTTGTAGGAGAGTTGTTCCGGAAGGATATCGCCCGCGGCGCGGAGGCCAATGAGGTAGTGGTCGATATCACCACCGTTCAATTCGGTGTAATCCGCATTCGTGTAAGCGAAATACGCGTCGAACTGGTGGCCTTCCAGCCCGATGTATGAAGCATTGATGCCCCATGTGCTCAGGTCGGCATTGGTCTCAAAAGGATCATCAACCGCTTGGGCATAAAAAGCATCGATCACGGCCGAGTCCATGTCGTACTCGAGCAGGATGGCATCAAACGGATCGATTTCCCATGTGCCAATCTGCGAAATATCAATCGGAGACATCGCGTTACCGTCACCAAACCACATTGAGCTACCCCAGAAACGGTTAAAATTATCCGCTTTGGGATTATCGCCGAAGTTGATGAACATACGGCCCATTTTGACACTCAGGGGAGTGTCATAAACATTGGCAATCGAAACGAACGCTTCTTCGAGGAAAACATCCAAATCGCTGAAGTTTCCATCGTCGAAAGCATTTTCGTTCTCAATTGATTCCATATCCCGGTCTGCCTCAAGGCTGATCCGGACCATAACGTTGTCTTCCAAGTCCGCCTGGAACCACAGATGGGCTTCCGTGCGGAGGAAATCCGTCTCGTCACCAAGACCGGATGCGTCATCACTGAAATCGCCGGTGTTGTCACTGGCGAAGAACAGGAGCATCAAATCGCCACCGATATCCATATTACTGATGTCTGCGCGGGCCATGCCCGGAAACATCACAACAGCGGCAACAAGTGCGAGAAGTGTATAGCGCTTCATGAATCAGTCCTCCTTGTCGAGTTTTAGGTCTGTTGTGTTTCTTTTTTCGACCTTAAGGTTTTTGAGCCTCTTTCTCAACCTAAGGTCTTTTTTGTTCTATCGCTATGCTGTCAAGCAAGAGGCAACTCTTTCGCGGCCTGCAGTCTTCTCGATCCCCCTTTCTTGGCCAGAGTCATGTCGGACATACTCCCATCCGACAACAACATTGTAATAGACGGTTCCCTTACAAGTCAAGAGCTGAATGCAAAAAACTTCTCAAAAAATTGCTGAATGTGGTATTTACGCCACAGTTATGTAAGTCCAGTGCTATCAACATGTTATCTATGATTTGCGGCAGACATCCGGAAAATTGACGGTGAAAATGAAAGATTTTTGGGCTGAATTCTCTCACTTCAATCCACGGAAAATCGTTTTGAAATTGCAGTCTGGAGTCGGGTAATATGGGTTTTTATCTTGGGAGATATAACTGGTATTCTGTCTGGGGAGAACAAAGATAGGTCCTTTAAGATTTATGCGACCTATGTGGTGCCTGGCAGGATCAGACGGCTTTGGCCGCATCATTCTCGCATGGCCGATATCCTGCCGGGCAGGCGCCAGTACGACGACATTGGTCGATTTTCGTGCCGGATTGTGGCATGATCGACCACGAAGGTGGAGATACCTTATGAGTAGGAGACAAATGATTCTTGCTGCATACCCTCATCGCCGCCCCACTATGGAATACAGGTTTGTCCTTCCACTGATGTTGTTGCTCCTGTTCTCCTCCTGTGCCGGTTTGAAAACCCGCCCAGGTCCCCAATCCCTTATGCCGGGCCGCAAACAGCCCGCAGCGTTGACATCGGCGGCATCGGAAGAGCTTCCGCTTTGGCAACCGCTCCCCGACTCCGAGTTCGAGAAGATTTTCCCTTACGCACTGGCCTACGACCCAAATACGGGAATCCTCTTTTTCACGGATATTGTGAGCAATCGAGTTTGTTTTCGACGACCGGACGGGACTTTCGGCATTGTCACGGCCTCGTTGAGCCTTCAACTTTCTCTGCCGCTGGCCCTGGAGTGTATCGGTTCCACAACTCTGCTTGTTGCCGATACGGACAAGAAACGAATCAGCGCGATTATGCGGGAAGGAATTGCACCGGATTTCATTTTAAGCAACGGACGAATAACGGGTCTGGCGGTAGGGCCGGACCAGTCCCTATATTACAGCGATTATGATGCCTGCAACGTGGTTCGAGCCGCCTCGGACGGCACACAGACTATTGTAGCCGGAACCAGCGCTCCGGGATTCGCCGGCGATGGCGGTGACGGAAAAGCCGCCATGCTGAACGGGCCTTATGGCCTTGCTGTTTCCAATAATCGTCTTTTTATCGCCGACAGCCTGAATCACCGGATTCGCGTCCTGGACCTGGCCACCAATCAGATCCAGACTTTTGCCGGGAACGGCGTGCGGGGCAAAGATATTCCGGCATCTCCCGTGAGCGGATTGGATGTTGCGTTGAACGAACCTCGCGACGTCGTCACTGACACCCAGGGGAATGTGTATGTGATCAACACCTTCGGGCCTTCGATTCTCTGTTTCGATTCCGGTGGCCAGTTTATACCAGCCATGGTGAAAGCCACGTTCAGTGAGAATGCCCGTCCCGCCTGCGGGGTGGTGGTGGACGGTAATCTCATTTATACGGACCTCGTGACACCGCAGCTCTTGCAGTCACCCATTGCGGCGGCGGTTCCTCAGCCTCCTCCCCCACCGCCGGCGCCTCCGGAGGAAGCCGCTCCGGCCCAACCCGCCGCCACAGAACCTCCTCCGCCTCCTCCTGCGCCGACTCCCGAACCCGTACCGGTGCCGGTCAGCACACCACCCCCCGCCGCTCCGGCTGCCCCTGCGCCCCCGGCATATACCCCACCCAGCACAACCACATTGAAATTGGTCGGCCCAACCT
>JAKPRU010000172.1 GCA_029557025.1 Candidatus Omnitrophota bacterium
CTAAAAATCCTGTTGTGTGAAACGGATTCTCGGTGAACAGGCGGGCGAGTTTTCCCAGTATTTGCAGAATATAAAAATAAACCGGCGGATAATTTACTATACCGCCTGCCATTTGGTCCGCATGGGCATAGATAGACGGAACCGAATGCTGGGATAGATATTCGGCGCAGGATCGGTAATACAGCATATCCTGCTGAAATCCGGGCCGGGAAATGTACGGAAAGCGGCACACGAGGCCGATCAAAAAGAGGCCCAGGAGTACTCGATTCCGACCGAGTTTCGGCTCATTCATCGGGACAGGTTCCGGTTCGCGCCCTTATTTCCTTTAATCGATTGAAAATGATCCCGGAAATCAATTCGTTTCCGGTCGGATTTGTATGCACAATATCTTCAAACACAGTGTTTTGACTCTCCGAAAACGCGGAAATATCGCCGACATTCAATATGGGAATCCCCTGCTGTTCGAGAATATTCGCGGATCGTTTGATGAATTCCCCATACAGAATATGAAAATCATTACCGTAATCGGAATAATTTTCCATCAAGAATGTTTCCATGTGCAATAAAATCTGTTTTTCCTCTTCCGTGTGGAACTGCTTTTGCCCCAGATCCGGCTGAAATACCAACAGGAGATCCACATTCCGGGCACGACATAAATCGCGAAACTTCAGAATGATCCCCGTGTAGACATCCACAAGATCCTGTAGATAATCCGAGGAGGGGGGTATTGTTTCAGCCGTTCGGTCCGGTATAGGAGGAACCGCATTGTTCGGCTTAAAAAAGATTGTTTGAATCTTGGAATAAGCGCGGCTTCTGTGAAGTAATGCTCCCCAAAAACGGGCGGTTGCGCTGGAGATTTGTGTCTGTGATTTGTAATTCGCGAGAAGCTCCGTCTCAATCTGGGTCAGCACGAACAGATTGGACCGCAGTTCCTCGCGGGTTTTCTGATGGCCGAGAGCGTACTTGTGAAACCAGGCCCCGAAAAAATCGTTCCACCCGTCGTAGACTACAATCAGGTCCGGCTGCAAGTCGATCAGTTCCGTAACCGTGTATGCAAGTTCCTGTCCCGCAAGGAACCCGCAGACCCCCGCATTGATCCATTCGGTGCCGCTGTCGCGCCGTTGAAGGCACGCGACAAGGGTCTCCATGTCGCTGTGCGCACCCAATCCGAAAACCGCCGACCCGCCCACCATAATAGCGCGCGGTTTCGGTCCCCGCACGGGATCGACTTCCGGCCCTCGAAACCCGAGAGAATTGATCGTGAACGTCTCCGTCTTTTGATTCGGCAGGTTCTTGTACAGTGTGAACGGGGAAATCGCCAGTTTCAGCGGCCCCTCGGCGGTGGAAATGCGTTGCCCGTTATGCGTATAAAAGCAAAGCGCATAGGGATTGATCTGCACCTTGGATTCCCGAACACGGAAGAAAACCTCTATGCACACAAAACCAACCAGGAGGCCGGCAAGTAGAAGAATTCCGCGAAGGAACCATTTTGAGATCGAACGGGATTTGTGCGGGGTTGGCGAATTCAACCCCCTCTGTATCTCCCCCAAACTTGGGGGAGAGGGTTGTGTGGGCTGTATCTCGCCCAAACTTGGGGGAGATTTTTTAGTCGTTTCGCTCCCCAAGATTGGATGGGTGCAGGGTTGGGTTGAGGAATTTCCCTGGAGATCATCCATTCGCTTTGCTCCAAAAGCCCTGCTGTTTCAGCATATCCGCCAGGAACTCGGCAATGATTCGATGACCGAATATCCCCGGATGTCCATCCAGCGGGTGTACCCGCAACTGTTCGGCATTATATCGGCTTAAAGCCTCGAATGCGGATACAGGAGCAAGGCCGTTCTCCACACACGCGGATGATAGCCGATCATAGCTGACTTTGTACGGGTGATTCTCAAAATCCGCCAGCACCGGCAGGATCACCGGCACGACAGGAATCGCATTGGAATCCGACCAGGCCCGTAACTGCGCCAATGCCTTCTTGCACTCCTCCCAGCCGGGATTGTTGAAGATCTCCTTTGTTTGATACCGAACGGCCTCACTCAGAATCTTGCGATACCGTGCGGTAAAGGGGAATAATGCTCGGCGAACAGCGTTGTACGTGTAGCAGACCGTATCCGCCGGAGCCAACTCCCCGTACCGTTGCGAGAGGCGGACCCAGATATCTTCCGGCGCGGGAAGCAGGTTTCCCTCCGAATCGAGGGTCCGTGTGCTTTCCGGATCATTGATTACGAGGAAAAGCAGCACGAGATCGGGATGATATCGGTATCCCTCTACTTCCAGGAACCGCACTTCCTGGACAGTATTGTATCCGGGTACGCCGGTGTTGATCGCCTCAAATTCGTTGTTTTCCCGCTCGGTGAGCAGTCTTTCCAGGACGGCCGGAAACGCTTCAGGCTGTTCAACCCCGAATCCGAATACAACGGAATCTCCCAGGCACAGGATCCGATAAACGTTTTCCCGACGGTCATAAATCAGAGACTCCGACTCCCGCAAGCCCCGGCTGTTGATCCGTACCGTTGCGCCATAAACGGGGCCATCAAAACCCGGTTTGAGACGGTAGGAAATCTTCGGGTCGGGATCGGGAACGAACAGCCCCCGGTCGCCGGTTGTGTGCGGATTGGGCGATCCGATATTGCATGTTCGACAAAGAACCTCCGAAAACACGAGGGCGGAGACCAGCGCAGCGGCGATGGCAAGAATCTTGAAGATCTGCTCACGCCCCATGCGATACGCCTCCGAGAGCGTCGATCCGCGTGGCCGGTGGGGTATGAGCCAGCCAGTCATATCGCCTTCGCCTGGGCATACCGGGCAAGGTCAACAACTGCCACAAGGGTCTAGCCGCGTAAACCTCCAGGAAGTTCATCCAGCTCAAATACGGAAACCGCGCGCGGGTCCGTTGCGGGTGAAAGAGGTACTTGGACACCGATGCGGCCCAGTCCCTCACCCCCTGAATCTTCAGCAGATAATACAAACGCAGACTTTCATGGTAGCGGTGATATTGCACCGGATTCCGCTCGGTTCGTCCGTGTTCGTCATAATGGTGAAGTATCTTGACTTCCGGGTCGATCAGCAGCTGCCTGCCTTCGGCCAGAATCCGTGCCGAAAGGTCCGCGTCTTCATAGAGGTAAAAATAATATGGGTCGAATCCGCCCAGGCGGATGAATACATCGCTGCGAAACATCGCAAAACAGGTGGATAGAACCTTCACATCCTCCCTGGGTAGAACCGAGGCTTTGGGATCGTGGAATCCTTCGGCGTTCATGCAGGGTGACCAGCACCAGATCTTCTCCGCCAACCGGTCGGAATAGAGAACCCCCCCGGCTCCGGCGTAAGTCGGGTCTCCGGCCAGTTTCCGTGCGAGTCGCATCAGGGCGCCTTCGGTCAGGATCTCCGCGTCCGAATCCATGAACAGCAGCATTTCACCGCCTGAGGCCAGTACGCCCTGGTTCCGAGCCACGCAGGCTCCCAGGTTCCGACTGTTATAGAGATAGCGTACGGGAAACGGCAACCCCGAGAGCATTCCTTCCGTATTGTCTGTCGAGCCGTTATCGACAACCACAATCTCCAGGCGCGGGTATTCCTGCCGAACCAGGGAATCGATGGCGGCCTGAAGCAAGTCGCACCGATTCCAGGTCACCAGGATTGCCGATATGGAAGGCGGGGGCAGGCTCATTGGTTGGTATGGTTAATACAGGTCTATCCGCCGGACTCAGCAGACTCGAATGCCGGGATCTGTCCGGTTTGCTCTAACCATTCTTGATGACTGGTGAGAAGAAAGCAACTATGGGTACACCTGCATGACACAATTTTTTTTCTTCTTTGTTCGGCTTCCGGTCCGTTCCAGAGTGCATTCAGGTCGAACCGGCAGTCCGTCAAGTTGCCGAACGGCCGGGTAAATTCGCAGGCCGCAACGGAGCCGTCGCTATAAACCACCCCGGCGGTCCGCCCAGCAGAAAGGCATGGAAAGGGCGGCTTCCCGCCCCGATACAAATCCACCTGGATTTGGAGCTGCTCCATCCACTGGCAGAATTGTCCGCCCTCCCGAAGCTCGACCGCCGCGATTCTCTCCACAAGGTTCGGCAAATCCTCCAATGGCGGCAATCCGCAATCGCGCGGGTTTTCGTCCGCCCGAATGTCAGCCGGAATGCCCCACGAGCTATAATCCACTCCCCGAACGAAATCATACACGTGTGGGATGCGAAGACCGCTCAGTAAATCCGCCAGCGGCTCGATTTCCGTCACATTTTCGCGATGGATATCGGTCAGGGCGACCACCCGAAAATGGGGCGTGCTGTCCTGACGTTCACGGCAGGCTTGAAGAGCCGTGACAGCACGGTCAAAGCTCCCCGGTGAATGACGCAGGCGCTCGTGGGTGTCTTTCAAACCATCCAGCGAGACTTGAAAGGTCATAAAGGCGCCCGATTGAAGATCCGCGAACCGATCAAGAATCTCCAGCATTCGATCCGGCATGGAGCCGTTTGTATCCACCTGCACGTGGAAAGTCCGGTTTTCCAAGCAGAACGTCTTGATAATTTCCCATAAATCCTCTCGTAGAAACGGTTCTCCGCCGGTCAGGGCAACCGTGCGAAGCCGGGGAATCGAGCGTGCCAGGGTGGAGACTTGTTCGAGAGTCAATTCCGGTCCGGGGTGGTCCACCCGGTGCCGGAACATGCAATGATTGCACCGCATGTTACACCGATCCGTCACAAAGAAGATCAGGTCTTTCAGGCGCGGTTCGGGATAATGCCCGGTTGTGCTTCCTTGAGCCGATAAGAAGCGGGAAAAGAGTCTGCGCATGGGGGTTACTGACCGGACTGACGCTCTCTCTGAATAATATTGCTTATTCTATCAGCATATCGAAGTCGGGCGGACTGTCTACTGTCATTCCGGCAAGAGAAGCGTTCCGGCAAGGTAGTTGGGCCGTTTGGCATCTCGGCTATTCTGAAACAGGAGGGGTTCGATCGGTGGTTACGCGACTCGGACAACCGAACCTCATTCCCACAGGATAATCGCAGACTGGGCTTGTCTTTTCTCCATCCTGCATGAGAATCGAGGGAAAACGCCTGTTCAATCAGAGAAGCGGATAAGACATCCGGACAGTCTCTGCCAAAAAGAAAGAATGCTTATACGGCGGCACGTTATATCCCTATCTTTCCTTTGCATAGCGCCACTGATTTTCACCTATCCCCTGGTTCTTCACTTGCCGACGCACAAGCAGGGAATTGGTGACAATATCATTACAATGTGGGTTACGGCTTGGCAGGTTCACGCGCTTCAAACGCCCGGGGAAACGTTTTGGGATGCGAACATCCTTCATCCCTATCGGAATACCCTGGCGCTTTCTGTGTCCCCTGTTGTCTTTCTGCCCCTCGCCGCTCCCATTCTCTGGCTCACAGACAACCCAAACTTGATGGAGAATCTGATCCTCCTGATCTCCATGATCCTTTCCGGGGTATCCCTGTACCTGTTCTGCTATTCCCAGACGAAGAACCGATTCTCCTCCGTCCTGGCCGGTTTGGTGTTCAGCTGTTGCCCGGAGCGTGTCTTTCGATTGATTCAACCCCACCTGATTAATCCCATCTTCTTTGGTGTTGTGCTGTGGTTCGGGTCGCGTTTTTTGAACGGCAAGCGCCTGGTTGACCTCTACGGATTGGCCCTTTCGATGGTCCTGCAATTTCTCACATCCGTCTATTTGTTCGTGTTCACCGGATGCGCGCTGCTGGTCTTTTTTGCGAACGATTTCCCGCGGATCAGGGAGAATTGGAGGATTTGGATTCGCCACAGTTTGTTTGCTCTCGTTCTGATGCTCGCGTTGGTTGCCCCTTTCGCGTATCCGTACATTCAGAATCGTGTTGCCTATGAATATGACGATATCTCCGAGGGAATTGTCGATCTTTCGGCCCGTCCTGCAGACTTCTTGATCGCCCCGGATTACAGCCTGTTGTATGCCTGGACATGTGGCGCCTTTTTCGTGCCAAGAGAAACACCGGGCTACGATATCCCCGAATTTCTTTTCCCCGGTTTTTGCGCAATCGGCGTCTTTTTCTACGCTTGTGTTCAACTGTTCCGTAAGGGAATCCGCAAATCCGACCCGACATTGCGCTTTGGCGTATTTCTGACTCTGACCGGCTTTATCTTAGCGCTTGGGCCGTGGCTGCATATTGGGACAAAAGCAACTTTTGTTCCTCTGCCGGGTCTCCTTTTGTATAAGATCATCCCGGGATTTTCCGTGATTCGTGCGCCCGCACGGTTTGCCGTGCTTGTTTCTGCCGGCTTGGGAATCACACTTGCCGCTGCCGTTCCCAATCTCTGCGATCAATTCCGCCGGGGACACAAAGTGTTGCTTGTCGTTCTGCTCTGCTTGGTTACTTTGGAATACCTGAACAAGCCCCTTCCCATCAAGCCGATCCCATTGAAGGATCAAATCCCAGCGGTCGAACGATGGCTTTCCACAAGACCGGAAAGGGTGGTCATCCATTACCCGCTTCGTTACCACTACGGATACATGTATTTTTCAATGTGGCATTGGAAACGCTTGATAAACGGCTGGTCAAGTTATATGCCCAAGGAGTTTTTTGATAACTTCGCGCGCCTCAACACCCTTCCGTCCCCGGAAGCGGTTGAGACGCTGACCCGTTTCGGCGCGGAGTTGATTATTATTCATCGGTCACTCACAACCGATCCCCCCATGATGGAATTGGAACCAATCGAAATTGGTGGAACCAACTATTACATCTCTGAGATGGAAAAACAACCCGATTTATTTGAAAAGATATACAATGATGGGGCTTCAGTCGTATTTCGTTTTCTTCGTGGAAAAAACGGTCTAACCTGAACAGTCTGGGCGGAAAGATTCCAGTCTCCACTGTCATTTCGGGGGAGCCTGGAATGCGGTGCGTAGGACCCAAGACGCTCCCAGTTCTGCTCCCCCGCCACGGGAATGACAACATTTATGGCCCTTCCCCTCAGGGCATAAGCGCTAAGATAAGGAGAGTGTTGGTCTGTCAAGTTCTTCGATCTGCAATCTGCGTTTGCGCGGGGATTCCCGCAGCAGGCACGAGATATGAAACCAGTTTTTCACGGTTTCTTCCAGGTTAAGTGTGGGGCGAGCTGCGCTCTGCATCAGGCCGAGCATGAACTGCTCTTCCCGCCATAGGCAACGGCTGTGCCCCGAGTGCCGTGCAAAGCGGGTACCCCCAGGGAAAAAAAGTCTCGGCATGCCGAATGAGCAGTTCCACCAGAAAGGCAACGAAGAGTTTCCCGTGAATCCATGCCGGCGCAGATCGCTGGTCCACCTTATGCAAGTGTCCCAGTCCCAGGACCCTCTGTGCCAATGTTCCCTGAGACAACCTCCTGTGAGAAATTAGTGTAGAAACGGAGGTTGAAGATGAAGACGATGAGAAGGGTAAAAGAAAGGTCGGAGGAATGCGATGGGGGAGTCCTGAAGTGGAGTGGAGAGGAGCGAAGCGACTCGGAACGGAACGGAAGGACTCCCCCATCGTCGGTGCGTGCCGACGGGGTATCCCAGTCGCCACCCGATCCGGAGGTGGCGGAGAAAACGACTCGTCGGCGTTTTACGGCGGAGTACAAGGCCGGAATTGTGCGGGAAGCGGACGGGTGTACGCAACCGGGCCAAATTGGGGCGCTGCTGCGCCGAGAGGGGCTGTATTCCTCCCAACTGGTCCAATGGCGGGCGCAGCACC
>JAKPRU010000446.1 GCA_029557025.1 Candidatus Omnitrophota bacterium
TGGCGCATCTCGGTTTTTCCCGACGGGTCACCGATCAATGCCGTCCCTCCTCCGATCAGAACAATCGGTTTATGGCCATGTCTCTGCATATGAGCCAAGGCCATGATCGGCACGAGGCTGCCGACGTGAAGGCTGGATGCAGTGGGATCGAAACCGATATAGCAGCTCACCGGGCCGCTTGCCAATCGCCGGCTGATCTCTTCTTCATCGTTCGTCTGCTCTATGAAGCCACGCTCCGACAAAACATCCCAAACGCTCTGCACGTTCAACAGATCCTCCTGCGGAAGAATTATCGATGCTGGGAAGCCAGTGCGGAGTTGATGCGTTCGATATGGCGGGCTCTCCCATCCACTTCATCAATCTCCAGGAGCACACCCTGCAGCCGCACGTCACCCTTTGCAACCTCGAACTTGTTGGGCATCTGCAGCAGAAAACGTTCCAAGACGGCTTCTTTTCTTACACCGATCACCGAATCCATCGGGCCTGTCATCCCCGCATCCGTCAGATAGGCTGTCCCGTTCGGCAGAATACGCTCGTCCGCCGTTTGGACGTGAGTATGCGTGCCCAGAACTGCGCTCGCCTGGCCATCGAGAAACCATCCCATGGATATTTTCTCTGAGGTGGCCTCGGCATGGAAATCCACAATGACAACCCTTGTACTCTGCAACAGTTTCTTGATTTCGTTTTCCGCCGTGCGGAACGGACAATCCAGGGGATTCATGAAGATCCTTCCCTGGAGATTGAGAACCGCGACATGCTTTCCTGATGCTGTCGGCAGCAGGACGCTGCCATGGCCGGGCACGCCGGGAGGATAGTTGGCAGGGCGCAGCAGTGTTTCGTAGTCCGCGATAAAATCCAGCACTTCCTTCTTGTCCCAGACATGGTTCCCCGTGGTCAGGACATGGATCCCGGTCGAGTACAATTCGTCCACGACTTCCTGAGTCAGACCAAAACCGGCTGCGGCATTTTCACAATTCGCGATGACAAGATCGATCCCCTGGCTCGCCACCAATGGAGGCAGCAATTCCCTGACAGCCAATCTGCCTGGCTTCCCGATGATGTCGCCTATGAAAAAAATCTTCATGACCAGGCCCTACTTTGCGAAATCCGATACGCGAGTTTCGCGGATCACGGTGACCTTGATCTGTCCTGGATACGTGAGTTCGGACTCGATCTTTTTCACAATATCTTTGCACAGCATCACGGCGTCGTTGTCCGAAATCTTTTCGTTCTCGACGAGAATCC
>JAKPRU010000190.1 GCA_029557025.1 Candidatus Omnitrophota bacterium
TCCAGGGTTCGAGTCCCTGCGCTTCTACCACCCCTTTTTTCCTGCCCCAAGCCGTAATCCTGCTCGTGGTTGTTCTGTTCTTGTCCATACTACGTTACCCTCCATCGGATCGCAAACAGCGCTTTCGCGCCATAGGTGTGCTTCAACTGCTTCTCGATCTTGCCGATTAGCCCAAGTTTCGCAGATTTTCGCAGATTTGGACAAAATCAGCGTTTGAATGATTGAATTCATTAGGAAAAAGAAGATTTTTATGTCCGCCCCCCCTGTGTGGAGACCTACCCCGTAGATTTTCGGGGACCGGTTGTGCCATACTGTCGGTATGTTTCTGAAAGCGAACAAACGATTCAAAGACGGCAAGCCGCACATCTACTATACGCTGAATGAAAGCCTGCGGATTAATCCGCGGCGGACGATTCAGCGGACGGTTCTGCATCTGGGAGAACTGACGACCAGCCAGCACCATCGGTGGCGACACGCGATTGAAGTGATCAATGAGCGGAACGCGTCACAGCAGATGGAACTGTTGACGGATGAAGAACATCAGCGACGGGGATGTCCTGAGGATCCGGATGTGGTGGCCATTCGGCTTTCCACGGTGCAAGTTCGGAACAGCCGGGAAATCGGGAGTTGCTGGGTGGGGGTTAAACTCTGGCATCTGCTGGAACTGGATCGCTTTTGGGCCGAGCGCTTGGGAGAGCAACGCGGGGATGTGCCGTGGGAGAAAGTGGCCGAGTTATTAACGGTCAATCGCCTTTGTGATCCGGGGAGTGAATTAAGCGTACACGAGAAATGGTATCCTAAAACCGGGATGGACTTGTTACTGGACTGCGATAACCGGATTGCCGAAAAAGATCGGCTGTATCGGTGTCTGGACCGCTTCGTGGAACATAAAGAAGCTTTAGAAGAACACCTGAAGGGCAAGTGGGGCGAACTGTTTCAGGCCAACTTTGAAGTCTTATTGTATGATCTGACGAGCACCTATTTTGAGGGGCTGATGGAGGACGTTCCCAAGGCGAAACGGGGGTATTCGAGAGACCACCGGCCAGACTGTAAGCAACTGGTGATCGCGCTGATCATAACCCCTGATGGGTTTCCGTTGTCGTACGAGATCTTCGATGGGAACTTGCGGGATGTTCAGAGCCTGGAAAAGATGATCCGGCAAGTGGAAACCAAGTACGGCAAGGCCCATCGCACGTGGGTTTTTGATCGCGGAGTGGTCAGCGAAGAAAATCTGGCCCAGCTTCGTCAGCGCGGAGGGACTTATGTGGTGGGAACCCTTCGTTCGCGGATGAAAGATTTCGAAGCGGATCTTCTGAAGCCGGACTGGCAACAGGTTCGGGGGGAAGTCCAAGTCAAGTTGCGACCGGGAACCGATGGGGACCTGTATGTCATCGCTCGCAGCGCCAAACGCCGCGCCAAAGAAAACGCGATGCGCCGGAAACCAATGCGCAAGCTCTACGACAGCCTCAAAGGGCTGGATGCCTCGATTAAGAAGGGCCATCTGAAGAGTTACGATGCCCTAATTCAAAGGCTCGGACGGCTCCAGGAGCGGTATGTCCAAGTCTTCGGTTTTGTCGAAATCAGCCATACCCGGAACCACGAGGACATCCAGCAGTTTGTGTTCCGGTTGAAACCCGAAGCATTGAAGAAGGCGTACCGGCAGGATGGGGTCTATCTGTTGCGAACGAATCTCACGGAAAAAGACCCGGCCCAGTTGTGGAATCAGTATATTCAGCTGACGGAAGTAGAATCGGCCTTTCGCACTTTAAAAAGCGACATCGGATTGCGTCCGATCTTTCACTGGAAGGAAATTCGGGTCGAAGCACACGTGATGCTCGCTTTTCTGGCTTATGCCCTGTGGGTCTGCCTGAAAGGGAAGTTGAAATCGTTGGCCGCCAGCCTGTCTCCTCGGCAAATGATGGAACTGTTTCGAAGAATCCAATTGGTTGAGGTCTGGTTCGATACGGTCGATGGCCGCCGAATCTGCCTCCCCCGGATCACCCAACCCGAACCTGAACATCAGGCAATTTTGGATCAACTCAAATGGAGGCTCCCCCTGCAACCGCCGCCGAGAATCTACGCCCCCAAGGAGGGACCGCGCCCCAATGTGTTGGAGACTCGCGGATAAAATCCGCTCATTTCTTAAGAA
>JAKPRU010000191.1 GCA_029557025.1 Candidatus Omnitrophota bacterium
CCGGTTCCGGGAAAAGCAGTCTGGTGCGGGAAGTGCTGTACAAAGCATTGGCGCAGCGGCTCCACGGCTCCAAAACGCCTGCCGGCACGCACCAAGAAATCAAGGGAGTCGATCAGATCGACAAGGTGATCAACATCGACCAGAATCCCATCGGGCGAACACCGCGTTCCAATCCCGCAACTTATGTGAAGGTATTCGATCCCATTCGTTCCCTGTTTGCCGAACTGCCGGAAGCGAAAGTCCGTGGGTATAAACCCGGACGGTTTTCATTCAATGTGCCCGGTGGCCGCTGCGAGGCATGTGATGGGGACGGATTCAAGCGGATCGAAATGCATTTCCTGGCGGATGTGTTTGTCACCTGTGAAATCTGCAAAGGGAAACGGTTTAATCGAGAAACACTTCAGGTGAAATTCAAGGGGCGATCCATTGCCGATGTTCTGGACCTGACCGTTACCGAGGCGCTGGAGCTGTTCGAGAATTTCCCACGGATCAGCCGGATTCTCGATACGCTGGCGGATGTCGGACTCGATTACATCCACCTCGGCCAGCCGGCGCCTACTCTCTCCGGCGGAGAGGCACAGCGCATTAAATTGGCCAAGGAACTCTCCCGCCGCGACACCGGTAATACCCTGTATATTCTCGATGAACCCACCACCGGCCTTCATTTCGAAGATATTCGGAAACTGTTGCGTGTGCTGAATACTCTCGTGGACCGTGGCAACACGGTGGTTGTAATCGAGCATAACCTGGATGTCATCAAGTGCGCAGATTGGATTATCGATTTGGGGCCGGAGGGTGGGGATGCGGGCGGCCGGGTGATCGCCGAGGGGACGCCGGAAGAGGTCGCCCAGAACCGCAGTTCCTTCACGGGCCAATTCCTCAAGAATATCCTGAACGGCAAGAAAAATCGCGCCTGACAGTCGTTTCCCCTCGCAATTCAACTTTTATCCTTTTCGTCCCTCCTATCTTCTTTTTCAATCTGCAATTCTTACTTCCGCCCCTTGCGTAGCACGAATATAAGAGTTATGCTACCATCGCTAGTAACATTCTAGTATAACAACTCATATAATGAGGAGAACAGACAGTGAAGAAGCCAGTGAGTTATGCCACGATTTGTATGTTCGTATTTGCGGTCGCCCCAAGCTGGGCAGGGGATACGCTTTGGGAACTTCAGGCGGTCAATCCGGATGGAACCGGCTCGCATCCCAAGGTTGGGGCCGCTCCCGATGAGGCCAACAAGGTGGTGATTGAGGGCATTTCTCTTGCCTCGACCGGGGAGGTCGATGCGCCGACTGATCCGGGGTTCGCGTGGTTCTCGCTTTGGGTGCAGGCCGAAGATGGACGTGGCGGCATCCAGGTGTGGGCCGGGCCGTGGAGTAACAGTGTGTGGCAGGGGTATTCCGTCCAGGCAGGCGACCGAGTTCGAGTGGAAGGATGGGTGGCAAACAATCGAGGGAAGGTTTTTGTGAACGACCGGCACAGTTTGGCCACAATGTGGACCATGCAGGTCTTGTCCCACGGACCGATGCCCGAACCGGAAGTGATTCCCAGCATCGCCGCCTGCAACTATTTCGATCCGACGCGGCAAGGGGGCGGAGAATACTATCAAACCCGGTGGGTTCGCCTGAACGGTGTCCGGATTGTTTCCGGCGAATGGGGCGCGGGCAATGAGATTGTGATCACCGATTCCTCCGGTGCGGAATTGACCATGCTGCTCTCCTCGCAAGGTACATTCGGGACCGCTCCGACAGCTGTGTTCGACGTAATGGGAATCTTCGATCAGGAAGACTACGAAGCTCCGTTTGTCGACAGCTACAGACTCTGGGTGAAGAAGGCCGGGGATATCCTGCCCCGGTCCATGGTTCCATTATGGGATCTTTACGAATAAGACACGCCAGGAAGGTCTTTTGGGAAGAGAAGCTCCATGCCGGACTGTCCGGGCTTCCACTTGGGCGGTCCGGCCGTTTGCCTGCGTTCACCCTGATTGAATTGCTCATCGTAGTCGCAATGATCGGGATTCTTGCCGCTATTGCCGTTCCGAACTTCATCCAGGCGCAGATCCGATCCAAAGTTGCCCGCGCGAAAGCGGATCTGAAATCTATCTCCACCGCACTCGAGTCTTATTACCTGGATCAGAAAGCCTATCCCATCGCACGGACTTTCTGTGCCGGGTCCATGAGCGAGAGTGACGATTACAACATCTGCCCGCCTGAGATCACCACTCCCGTGGCCTATATCAACCACCGTCCGCTCGACGTGTTTAATCCGGGCCGACAGTACAAATACCTGGCTCCCGGACTCGGATACAGCAACCATGTTTTGACTTATCTGACCATCTGGGTCCCGAAATCCTTCCCATCCGAGTCCGGTCCCGATCAGGATTTGCCTTATTTCAGCCAGGAAACCTCGCCGGTGGACTACGGGATTTGGAGTGTCGGTCCCACGGGCGCGAAAAGTTTCTGGGAATCGGATGTCGCACATATCCCCGTACCGAAACGGACTTGGTATAACCCCAGCAACGGTGTAATCAGCCAGGGTATCATTGCCCGTCTCTCCGGCGGCCATCAGTCGCCATGAGGATCTCACCTGAGATCCGAACTGCCGAAATCACGCCAATGTTCTATAAGCGGAAGCTCCTTTAACAAACAAACGTGTACCCCGCTGTCATTATTAGGCATATTGCAGAATTCAGTGTGTCGTTACCGGGTACATTAGAGGTGCACGCCGAATCCTGACTTTACCTGATCGATCCCATGCAACATTCGTCACAACTTCCGATTAATTCTTAATTCCGCCCTCTCCCTTCAAATACAACCATCGACCCCCAATAGAGCCGTCCGCCTCAAATACTACCGAGTTTCCAGTAATCGTACATGGGATTTCCTGCCCCCGACTTCCCGGTTTCTGTCCCTCGGCATACAGGTGCGCCGATTTGGGTGCTTTCTCCAATGGAATTGTAATCTGTCCGCTGCCATCCACACGAATTTGCAGCACCGCCCCATTCTCTACTTGCCGATCCTCGGGAATGGGCGCCCAGGCAATCTCTCCCAGCGGCCGGTCTGCAAATACCGTTTCCTTCCCGTCAACAGTAACTCGATCCGTGCTGTTCCCTGCAAACC
This sequence comes from Candidatus Omnitrophota bacterium, assembly GCA_029557025.1. Classification (GTDB taxonomy): domain Bacteria; phylum Hinthialibacterota; class Hinthialibacteria; order Hinthialibacterales; family JAKPRU01; genus JAKPRU01. Next base: position 3,120 of record JAKPRU010000191.1, read on the forward strand.
CAATCAATACATTATTCGCATTGACTCGAAATGTCATCGCCGACCGCCCCCGGTAGTTGACAACATGCCCATTCACGGCAAAGTCATTCAGCGCAATTTCATCCGACGGCGGCGGGACACGTTTCAGGTACTCCCGGTCCTTCTCTTCATTTCTCGCGAAACCGCCCTCCCAGTCCTCCACAACGGTCCGGAGATGCGGCGCAACGGACACGGCCCCGTTCGGAAAACGGCAAACCATGTAGTCGCTTGTTCGGGACACGTAATCCGTATTGTCATTCCTGCCGGCGAATTTGCCGGTTCCCGGATATGCGCCCAGCGCACGGAGAATCTCAAACCAGTTCCGTGTCTCGTAGCCGAGGCTCTGCGATTGATCGTCACGCGGGCGATATCCCAGGAAACACGCCGTTCCGCCCCCCTCGTATCTCCGAATCGTCCCAACAACCCGATCCCCGACACGCGCGGCAGGCGCCGTCGCATCTCGCGGCGTTACCGGATAAATCCGGTCTACCAGCAGATGCGTTAAAATGGTCTGCGGCTCGACTCCGCTAAGCGCGCCCTCAAACTGAATCACTCGTCCCGGCGCATATTGGCCGATCGTCAATACAGGTTCATAGTCCACTCCGAACAGATTTTCCCATTCGTGCAGTACAGGTTCGCCATCCCGATCCACCAGAGGCGGCGGGCCGGACCAGATCACTCTCCCGCCGCTATCAATAAGCGTGCGCATGAATCGCAACAGCGCCTTATCGGGGAAAGGCTCGAAGGTTGCAACCAGTGTTTTAAAAGTCCGGTTAGCCATCCATATCTCACCGTCTTTTGCTTCGGCGCGCTCGAGCAGTTTGTCCTGAGTCACGTAATTCGCATAAGCGTACTGTGTCATCCAACTGCCGAACCGCTCGTCTACACTCACGAGGTCGATCGGGTAAAGCATCAGCACATTGGTATCCCGATGCTGCATGTCCTGTACAATTCCGTGCAGTGGCGACCCGGCGGCGCCGTAGACACTCGCGAGCGCGGCCCGACGTGCCGCCATTTCGTTGGGCATCCCCCAATGTGCTCCGTATGAATACGGTATCTCGTTCAGTATCCCCGTCGAACAGGCCAGCGCCAACCCCAGATAGTTGCGGTCCAGCCAACCGCATTCGGCATGATCGTTACCCGTCCCGGTCAGGTAGTCGCCCCAGGCAAAATAGTCATAACAGGCTGAGGCGGCCTGCTGCACCGTATTGGACCAGACAAAATTGGATGTGTATTCGTACTTGCTGCGATATTCGTTCTCGCATCCGGTCTCCCACTTGTCAATCGTCGGACTTTCCGCCCAGGTGGCGTGAGCGCGTGTGTACAGGCGGTGTCCCATGCGTTTCTCTGCATGATGTTTCGCGCGGACAAACAGATCGACTACTCCTGTTTGCAAGAACCTGTAATATCGAGACCGGAACAAGGCCGTGTTGTGAATATCCTCCGGCGTCTCGCCCCACACGTGCATGATGTCCGCTTTCGCGTCCAGTTGGTAGCTGAAATCCTCCTGCCCGTGTACGAAGTAGATCAGATATTTTGCGAAATCCCGGTATTCCTCGCCGTACCGCGCCGCGAACGCTTTTGCAAATCCATCGCTGACATATCGCATGGCAAACTCCCCGTGATCGTGATGGCTGAAATAATTCCAGTCCTGCTGAATGTGCATTTCATCGGAATACAGCCCGTTGAGTTTCACACCGGCGTCCGCATAGCGGTCAATTAGTCCTGTGAGATACGGCAGCGCGTTCGCGCTGAAATAGTCCATTTCCGGTGTGACATATTGCTGCACAACAAGTACTCGATTCAGCGGACCGATATCGGCACGGCCGGTTCCGTAAATACGGATACGCTCTGCCGCAAAATCGCCCGGTGTCACCGTCAAACCTTCGTACCGCTCCACTTGGGCCGTGTCGGTAATCTCTATAATTTCATCGGGATTTACAACACGATACGGCGTACCGCGAATTGCCTTCTCCCGGAACGCAAAGACGCGCACTCCACCGTCCTTGAGACTCACCGGCCCTTTGTTGTTCACCCAGCGCAGATGTCGCCAAAGTTGGACGCTGTATGTGCCGGACTGCGGGTCGCGGACCCCTTTCCGGTAGTGCATCCACCGCCCGGTTTCTCCGGTGGCCTTGGCGTAAGCCGGACCGATTTCCAGGGGGCTTAACAGGCTCAGTTCCAGCCCCATGCCGTGCTGTTCGGCAAATCGACCGATGGCGGCGATGCGGGCAATATACTCGTCCATGTCCGGCATGAGACGGCGGGGACGGTCGCCCTGGCCGGGACGGTACTGGCTAAAAAAATGGTCGAATGCCAAAACCAGCGTTCGATGTCCCGCGTCCCGGGCACGTTCACAAATCTCGCGCAGGCTTTCGATGTGTTCCTGGCGGCCAAGGCTCAAATTGAGCTTCGCGTCGGGGTCAGACAACTTCTCCAGTTCCTCATCGCTCACCAGGATGATATGCGAACCGGGAAGCATAAACGCCCACGGGCCTGGGTAGCGCACAAGATCGCCTTCATAGACATCCTCCGGGGCACGTTCGGCTTCCGGTGCGGTGTCCATGGCCCATGCGGTCAGAACAGAGAGCATCAGCAGAACAGTCAGTAACGTACGTTTTGCCATCATAAAATTCCATTTCTTTTACTTGCGGTGTGGATTCACGCGGCCTTGACTTCCCGCACCGGCCGGCATCCCGCTTGCAGGAGGAGCGGTTCGGGGGATATCCCCGGCGTGGAAGTCCCAAATGTCACTGTCTGGGAGGATACTCCACCGTTTTCAGCCTGTCAATCAGGAAGTCACGGCACATCATGGGGTTGCAGACGGTGTAATTACAGTTGGGATAATTGTGTATCCTCCATCTGCTTGCGATTCAGAAACATAGCTGCAAATCGCGCAGGTTTATCCGACAGGGAAATAGAAAAAATCGGAATTTTTTAAAAATTTTTTGTTTCAGCTATTGCCCTTGCTATTCCGTATGATACAATAAGATTTGTCTGAGGCACTGGGATAGGTTCCCTCTACCGCGATCCCGTCGCGAGGCGGGAACACGCCGGGGGGCCGGAAGACATCGTTTGTGCCCAGACGCGGGAGGCTCAGCTGGCGACAGTTGAGCCTCTTTGGCTTTATTATGGCTCTGCCTTGGCGCCACCGAGTTGCTATGCATTGTGGCACGGCCACCTTACCGTGAGCTGGTTTGCTAGGTTGAAGAGAATCCGAGTGTTTCGGCACAGCGTAGAAAAATCCCCCAGTCAAGATTAAATCCGCTTTTTATCCCCATGGTCTCCTCTCTACGTTCCGACCGGGGGCGCAGAAACAGGGATTACATTCGGTCGGCGCGCCAGCAGTAAAAAAAACTCCCCCTGAATCCGAAGGGACCAGGGGGAGGTTTTTCGTCGCCCGTCATCGGGCAGTTTGCAGGGAACCTCTATTTGTGCAATGCGGACAGATTTCCGCACGGATCAGTACAATTCCCAGTCGGAAACTGGAACGAATACGGATGGGGCTTCGTCGGTACCGGCGCGGAACGCCAGGTAGTCAATCTCTATCGTGCCCGCATCTCCTGTGTTCACGAAGGTGAAGCGGAACATGGCATTGCCTTCAGGGATATCCCCTTCCGTGTCTTCGCAGCGATTAAAGAACGCGCCGCGCGCCTGTGCATCCCGGAACTCGGCTGAGTCTTCATAATACGGATCGCCCGGTCGAAGCGGAAACGCGAAGGTCGGCTGCAGCGCACCGTCAATGTATAGCGCGGTGGCTTTTTGGCCTTCTGTTACATTCCAGGTCAGCCAATACTCATGCCACACGGTGTTATCGTAGGGTTCGAGGAACGGGCCGGGAATGTATTGTTCCACCACGCCACCCCCGTTGAGGAAGTTCAAAACATCCGGGTAGTCGCTGCTGTAATACAGACCGGCGTATGAAAGTTCATCGAAGCTGAGGAGAGAATCCACGTTCCTGTTGATAAGCAGGCCCAAGAGCGGCAGCTCGTCTCCGTTTTTATATCCGAAGGGAACATGGACGCCGAATTCGTCGGTGAACTCTCTGGAACGGACCCGGAAAGCGGCGACAGCCTTGGTCGCTACTCCCAAGTCGAAACTGATGGTTATCTTACGAAGGCTGGGATCAGGCAGAAAATAGGGTGCATTTCGTGGATCCCCGGGGTCATACATCCGGAGCGCTTTTCCACCGAAGTCTTCATCGTCGATGAAAGCCGGATTTTTCCATACGACACCCGACGGCAATGTCGGTTGAAAAACATAGGTATCGGAACCATTGTTGTGCTTCCAATTATCATCCTCGAGGTTTTCCGGGCTGCCGAGATCGGGGTCGTAGATATAGTCCCACCCGCCTGCCGGAGGCTGCCAGGCGGTATAAAGCGGAGCAAAGCCGCGCACCAGCGTAAGTGTATTCGTGCCGCCAGTGGCGATGGATCCAATGGAACCCGAAAATTGCGGCGACGAAGTGAGGGATTTGGGGGAGTTCGCCGAATAAGTCAAGTCCATCGTTCCGGCGGGCACGGTGATGTTCCAGGTAATGCGGCCGGAAGCAACCGTCCCACCGTTGCTGATATCTGTCGCGGTCCAACCCTCGGGGATTTCTTCCGTAACCGTGACCGCCTGACTGGAGGACGAGGGGTTGAAGACTGTCAAACGAACCCCTATTGATTCACCGGGGAAGAACCTGACCTTGTCTAACAAGCGGCGGGCAACGGGTTCATTCCCTCCGCCTGCGCCCGGCGACGGATTTTCATCCGTGATACACAAACTGAACATCTCGAATTGGATAGCGCCACTACCCGAAAAATTGCCGACGGCAACCAAAGCGTTGCTATCCCCGTCGGTGCCGCCAAAAGCGTTGTTCGTTGGGGAAAGGCTGTACGCACTGTTGATCCGAACGTACGGACCATCCCCGTATTTCGCATCCACCAAAACGATGCCGGGGAATGGAGAACGTGTTATGCGCAATACCAACAACCGGCGGTCGAGGTTGGGAGCCGGTCCGCTCTCGATTCGATACCCATCGCTGATCATGGTATTTTGGTCGGTTCCGCCGTTCCCGATCGCCGTGAAAAACAGTGTCCCTTCGGTATTGTAGTCCCCGGCGAGGTAGTCGAGGCCGAAGGTTTTGCCGTCACTCGTGTTGAACGAGATTGCGAAGACCTGACACCGGGTACTGTCCACCGACCCTGGTACATCGTTCGCACGGTGACCGTACTCGATCATGCGATGGTCGCAGATCACCCAAAGCCGATCACCGACCTCCTTCAAGGCGTAGGCATTGCGGAGTTCCGCGTTTTGTGCGGTTCTCAGCCCCGCATCGCCGCTTATCTGCAGATCGTCGGTAAAGATCAGCGACGGACCTGAGAGATCGACGGCCCT
>JAKPRU010000208.1 GCA_029557025.1 Candidatus Omnitrophota bacterium
CGAACGCCGAGGGATTGGCCCGGAATGTATCGAGAGCATCCATACTGCTCCGGTAGCCGTTTACTCGGTAGCCCATCTCCTCCAGGGAATGCTCGGCCAGGTTCACAATCAATTGCTCATCATCTACGACCAGAATCCGCTCCGTGCCCAGTGGAGCCTCGATCTCGGTGTCTTCGACAACCGGGGGCGAGGACTCGGCTATATGTACCGGAAGGAATACCTCGAAGGTGGAGCCGCCACCGAGCGTGCTGTCTACAAGAACCGCTCCCCCATGAATTTTGACAATTCCATGGACCATTGCGAGTCCCAATCCCGTTCCCTCTCCTGCGCTCTTGGTTGTGAAGTAGGGTTCGAAAATCCTTTGCATAGTGGCCTGATCCATGCCATGTCCGGTATCGCGGACGCGCAAAACAACATGCAGACCGGGGTGCAAATCCGGGTGATCTTCGGCCAGCTCCGGTTTGACCGCGACCTCCATGAGGCTGACCTCCAGTTTTCCCCCATGGTCGCGCATTGCATGGTAAGCATTGATGCACAGATTCATAAGTACCTGATGAATCTGTGTGGGGTTTGCCATAACGGCAGGACAAGACGGATCGATGTGAGTTTCAATCTCGATGGTGGAAGGCAGGGAACCACGCAGGAGTTTCATTATTTCCTTCACCACCGGTTGCAAATGAGTCGGTCGCATATCTTTCTGGGACTGCCGGCTGAACGTGAGCATCTCCTGAACCACCTCCGCGGCCCGCTGTCCGGCCTGATTCACTTTTTCCAGGTGCTTATACGCGACCGTATCCGTCGGAAGTCTCCTCATGGCCAAGTGCGTGTATCCGAGTACCGCCTGGAGAATGTTGTTGAAATCGTGTGCAATGCCTCCGGCGAGACACCCGATGGCCTCCATTTTTTGCGCCTGGCGCAGCAAGTCCGCCAACTCGGCTTTCTCTTCCTCCGCCCGCTTCCGCTCCGTGATATCCCGCGCAATGCTCAATACCGCGTATTCTCCCTGGTATTCAAACAGGCGGCTATTGATTTCGACCGGAACAGCCTTGCCTTCCTTCGTAATATGGACTGTCTCGTAAAATGTATTCTGCGACTCTTTCAGATTTGCCAGAGATTTCGAAATGGTCTCCGCGTATTCTCCTGGGCTGAGATTCAGGAAACTCCTTTCCAGGAGGTCCTCACGACTATACCCCAGATATTCCTGGGCACGCTGGTTGCATTCAATCAATTTTCCATCGGGGTAATGGATGAAAATCGCGTCCCCTGCGAAATTGAAGAGGATGCGGAATTTCTCCTCTGAGCGGCGCAGTTCTTCGGTCAATTCCCGTTCCGACATCTCCAGTTCCATCAGGAGCTGCGCCCGCAGCAATTCCGCCGCTTTTTCTGTTTCAATCTGATCTATTTTGAATCGAAGGCGGTTAATCTCAAGACTTTGATTTTCGATCCGCTTCCGAAGGCGTTTATTCTCCGATTTGAGAATCCGCATGAAGTGACAGGCCACCAAGATCAATACCACACAAACCGGCCCGGCGCCCCAAAACAAATAGATACAAAGACCGGATGGTTCCGCAACAGACAGATTTGTGCTCAACTCCGTGTTCGCGGGAATCTCCGCTGTTTCCTGCACGGCCACTGTGGTCCATTCGGAAAAGAACAGGGCGACGCTTTCCATGGCACAGGCCGGACCGGCCATCGACGCTCCAACAAGAAATGCCACAAACATGCTGAGTATTCTCATCATTATCTCTGTATGGCGTTATGCTTTCTTTTCAAGATCCTCTGCTATGACCATCCGACTTCCGTTTTGGTTCGATTGGTTACTATCGGGGCGGCTTCTGAATGCTCCTTGTTTGGAAGCTCCGGATGAATCGTTTCGTTTGCTCATTTGCTTGAGCAGGCTGACCGTGTTTCGGATTTCCTCGCGATGGGTATCCAATCGACGGATGCTCTCGTATGATCTCTCCAGACTCGCGATGCCTTTGAGCAGAATCTCCCGAAGATCTTCGATGGGAAGCTCCAGGTCAGGCAGATCGTCATGGGTCGGTATCGTTATATGCAATTTCTTGAGGAGGGTGCGAACCTTTCTGATCGCTTCGTCGTCCTTGATTTGAACGGCGATTTGTGTGAGTTGATCCGCCATCTTCATGGCATATTTCACGAGGAAAATGCGGCGGACTTCCAGGATATCGTCCCAGTCCCAGGCCATTTCAATGCGACAACGGAGAGATTGGGACACATCTTTCTGAACGAGTGGGAGGGATTTGTACCTCCGCAATACGTCCGGTTCGCTCTTGAGTCGGAGGAGGAATTCGATCAAGGCATCCAAGGTATGCGCACGGCGCCGAGCTTCCAATTCCGCGGAGTATTCCTTCAGAAGTGGATCGCGTTGTCTTCCCACGTGGATCTTGTGATCAATGGATTGAAGGCGATTGCGGAGAACCGAGGCGCGGTTCGCTTGTCCTCTGACCCGCTCCAGATAATCCCGGATTGTGGTTGCGTCGGCCACATTCTGCATCTCCGGGCTGTGCAGCATTTGCGAAGCGATATCCGCCTCGTCGGCAATAGCCTGGTGGATCACTTGGGCGGTACCGGTCAAGAGAATCTCAGCGATATTGTCGGGAACGCCAGACGTCGGTATCATCTCTGTGCTCCTTTCCGGGAGATCACAAACGTCCAGGCTTCGGGAATGACTCGGATTCCCTGTCCCTCACCGCTCAACGCATTCGGTCGGGAACGCAGCGGATGATGCGAATCGTCAGGTTGCGGCACACCGATCCACCGCCGCGAAACGATTCCCGGCTCTCAATCAGTCCGTCACCTGTCTCCTATTATGCAGAATGATTCCGATTCCCAGCCCTCAACTGCTCAACCTACTCAATCGGGAACGTAACGAATCACAAGGATCGTCAAGTCGTCCCGGACAGGCGCATCACCGCGAAACACCTCCCATGTCCGGATTATCTCCTCGACTGTCTCTTGTGCGGACCGATCTCCGGTTCGCAACAACACTTCAGCGAGACGCTCTTCGCCGAAGACCCGACGGTCCCGGTTTAAAGTCTCTACAATTCCATCTGTGAATAACACAATTTTATCACCCATTTCAAGGGAAATCTGTCCTTCGTCATAATCGTCGCTTAAGCGGGAACGAAGGGGAAATCCCATCTTCGTCGTCAACGGGGCGACGTTCTTTTCTTTTGCCCGGTAGTGGAACATCGGTATGTGACCCGCCGAACTGAATGTGTATTGCATGGATCGCGTGTCCAGGATTCCATAGAACATGGTCACATAGTGTTCCGATGATAAGTGGGCGTTGAGTTTCTCATTGACCACCTTCAGCGCTGTACTGGGGAATTTAAAGGTGTTGACAAACGATCGCATCAGCAAATGTGTGATCGCCATGACAACCGCCGCCGACGCGCCATGACCGCTTACATCCGCCATGACCGTTCCCAGGTGGTTCTCGCCCACCTCGATGATGTCGTAGTAGTCTCCGCCCGCCTGGTCGGATGGCCGGTACGAAGCGGAGATATCGATCCGGGGGCGTTTTGGGAATGCGGAGGGCAGGAAAGAACGCTGGATCTCCCCGACAATGTGCATCTCCCGCTCGATAATCTCCTGGGCGCTCTGCAACTTCTGATTGGCCTGCAAGAGTTTCTCCTGCAAGTCCTTGATCCGCAGGATGGATCGCACCCGTGCCAGCAATTCTTCGGGATTCACCGGCTTGATCAGATAGTCATCCACTCCCGCTTTCAGTCCCGCGATCTTGTTCTCCACGCTGTCATTCGCCGTCAGCAGAACAACCGGAATGAACTTCTGCGTCGCCTCACAGTAGGCCCGGATTTCCCGACAGGGCTTGTACTCCTCCATACCGGATACAGCCTGATCCAGCAACACCAGATCGGGGTTCTTCTGCCGGATACGCTCAATCGCCTCATCCCCGGTTTCCGCCGTGGAAATCTCATAATCCTCCTCCGCCAGGCTTCTCTCCAGGAGAAACACGCGCAATTTGGAATCGTCAACGATCAGGACTCGTTTTCTTGTGGCGGGATGGAAATCGAACGCGACTAATGAGCTGCCGGAGACCATACGCCCCTTTCCGCTCCTCCTGGCGATGATTCGTGCCCCCCTTGTGTCGGTTCACAGCCGGGCAGCGGTGAACGGAACTTTCAAATTGAAGACTGGCCCCCAACACTGGCAGTGAGCTGAGCCAGCGTACCGTCTTTCTTCATTTCCCCAATGATTCCGCTGATTCGCTCAATCAGGATTTCATTTCCTTTTCGACCGGCTATTGTCACCGGAGTGACGGCAAGGGGAGTCTCAATTTCGAAAAGAGCGCTCTCCCACCCGATGTGCTGCTTGAAAACGGCTTTTGCTGCCTCTCGGTTGCAACCCGCGCCATCCGCCGCGCCGGTGACTGTCATACGAAGCGCCTCCTCGACATTCTTTGTTCCGATCAGCTGTCGGACTCCCTTCACCTGAAGTTGCTCGTATTCCGTGGATCCTTTCGGACTGGCCACGACCTTCGGGACAACATCGCTGATCGTCCGGATTTTGCTTGTTCTGCGGACATACACAACGGAGGTCATGGTTCCCCAGCCCAGCGATAAAGCCCATTCGCGCCCGCGTTGCGGAGTGTACACCATGGTTGCCGTGAGGTCCGCTTTACCGGAGGACAGCTGTGCCAAAACGTCGGTCCAGGGGAGAGCGCGGAATGTGACAGGCCTGTTCAACCGGCGCGCAATTTCCCGCATGACATCAATGGAAACTCCGACCGGTTCACCGTTCGCATCAACGGATTCATACGGGGGAAAGTCCGGCATACATGCAACAACTAAAACATTCGGATCCCTCGCGGAGAGCAGTGACTGAATCGATGGGGATTCCTCTTGCGCCTTGCGCGGTGTATGGCCCTGACACCCCCCAAATACCCACACCCCCACAAGGGTCGCAATCCAAATCACCGTCATCCGTTTCATCTGGGAACCTCCTCGATGACCTGCTCTTGCAGTCGAACATTCGGAATCATTGTTTACCACAGCCTTACGAGAGGCGGAAGTGCCCGTCACCCTTTCCTTCATATAACAAGGATAACGTGAAATGCCTTCCGTTGACCGGTCGAGTAACTTCTTTCGCTCACAGTCCACCGAATTGATTCCCTCCGAGCTGTTTCCCGGCCAGAATTGCTTTTAGTGTCTTTCCCGTCTTAGTTGGAACATGGTTCTCGAAAATGGACGAATAGGCGAAAAAGGCCATCCCGCCGGTTCGTTGTTTTCGAGTCAATGCAATTTCGCGGCGCAGTTCCTCCGCCGACTGCTCCAGGCTGATCCCGGTTACCACACGCCCAATCCGTCGTTCCCCCACCGCACTGCAGTATTTCGTCAGATTCGAATCGAAACTTTTCCGGGAATAATTCATCGGGAATGCGAGGTCCAACAGTCCCTCCCGGAGCCACAACGTCGAATCCTGGAGGTAGGTCTCTTTACCCTTTTCGGGGTCGGCGAGTACCGCGCAGGAAAGGACCAGGGAAGGATTCTCTTTCAGCACAGCGGAGCGAATCTCCCGCAAGAGATCTGTCAGAGCATCGCGCCGAAACTGATTCCAGGCCTCGCTGTCCTGCGCGGGGGTTTTGCCGGTTTGAGCCTTGAACTGCTCCAGGGCGGTTTTGTCGTAGGAAAAATCCTTGTGTCCGGCCAGTTCGGAGGATTTCATCTTTCCGTAGACCTGTTCGGCCGCGTAATCCGACGGAAATCGGAAGTAATCGAGGTGAATTCCATCCACTTTATATTGCGCGGCCAATTCCGCAAAAAGCCGCTTGAGGTGTGCCCGTGCTTCGGGATGATGCGGAGAAAGGAATGTATACCAGCTCTTGCAGGGCTGCATCCTCTTCCCCACTGCATCTACCATGAACCATTCCGGGTGTGTCACCCATATCTGCCCGGATTC
>JAKPRU010000209.1 GCA_029557025.1 Candidatus Omnitrophota bacterium
ACAAGCGTAGAGAATCCTCGGCAAGATGCCCAGGGAGGAGATCCCGCCAATCCCGGAAGTCGCGGCGATCCGGGCAATCGCGGAAGTCGGGGAGGTCGCGGGAGTCGGGGAAATCCGGACGGTCCCGGAGGCCATGGGAATCCCGAACTCAAAGTCAGCGCAGATATTTTCTTTCGTCGGACAATCAACTATGAACTCTCGGCGATTTATAAAGACCAGGCGGTTATCAACGGTCAGGTAGTCAAAGCCGGGGAACGAATCGGGAATGCGACGCTGCAAGAAATCCGTCTGGCGAGCGTCATCATCCATGAGGATGGCCAGCCGGCGCCCCGCGAGCTGGTCATGTTCCAGGGAGCCGGCGGAGGAGGTGGGCCATCCATGGGAGGGCCGGCACCGGGACGAGGACCGGCAGGCGCCATGGCAAGTACGGCCGGCGGACAGGTCCAGACGGCTCCGCAGGGACCATCCGGAATGCCGATGCAAAGCGCGGGATCCTCGCAGAACCAGCGGAGGGAGTTCATTCAAAGTCTGCCAAACGGAACGTTCGGTCCGGGTAATCTCACACCGGAACAGCGTCAACGATTCGAAGAAATGAGGCAGCGCCGTTTGGAAAGAAGAGGACAAAGGGGCGGAGAACCCGGCGAAGGACCACCCCCGAGACAGGAATAATCATCTGCAGGAGAAATGCAATATGAAACGCAAGTCCCAAATAACGACTATTTATTCCATTCTGTGTCTGATGTTTGTGGTATCTATACCCGCATGGGCGCAAGAGGGTTCCGAGGCTCCGCCTGCGGAACAAACGTCGAAAGGCGGCGGCCTGGCCAGTTTTCTTGCAGAGAGCATGCCCTCGCTGCTCAAAGCCAATAACGTTTTCTTTCCATCTAAACCGGCGGAAACAAGACCGCCCGCCGGGGCTGTGGCCGGTCAACCGCAAGAAGCGACCGACAACCTGTTCACCCTCAATTTCAATAATGCCGGAATTGACATGGTTCTGAAGTTCCTCAGTGACATGACCGGCAAGGTGGTTATGCGGGACGACCAGGTGCAGGGACAGATCACGCTGATGGTTCCCGACAAGATTTCCAAGGAAAAGGCGATGGAGTATATCGAGCAGGCGTTTGCTCTGAAAAAATTCACCATTGTGGAGACGGACAGCCTGCTTATTGTTCTGCCAACCAATGTCGCCGTTCAAAAAGGATTGCAGGTGAAATTCGGCGCCCCGGAAGAGGGGGAGATTTCGCCGCGAATGCGGACACAGATTATTCCGTTACAGCACGCCAGCGCCGCCCAGTTGAAGGAAGATCTGAAGCCGCTCCTGTCGGAGACCGCACAGGTGATCGCCGATACGCGAACGAATTCGCTCATTTTGACGGAATCGGGAACGAATATCGCGCGCCTGATGACTATCATCAAGGAACTGGACCGCGCCGAGGAAGGAAGCAAGCTGGTGACGCGGATTTTGCCGCTGAAGTACACGGATGCGTCCCAGCTTTCCGTGGCCCTGGATCAGATGATGGCGCATCTCAATGCCAAACCGGCCTCACAAACTCCGGGCGCACCCCCCACTGCCACAGTCAGCCCAACCAAGATTCTGGCTGATCCGATCACAAACAGCCTGATCGTCTCCGGCCCGGAGAAGGATGTGGTCCAGATAGAAGATTTTGTCGCGAAGCTGGATGTGAGCGGAGCTAAGGGAATCGAGACGGCCACCATTCGGCTGAAACAGGCACAGGCACGGACTCTCGCGGACCAGATCATGCGAGTTCTGAAGCGGAGAAAAACATCGTTTCAGGAAACAATTGTAGTCGCCGATGACTGGACCAATTCGCTGATCGTGTCGGGGTACCCGGAAGATATCGAGACAGTCAAGCGCCTCGCGGCGGAATTGGACGAATCGAAAACCGCTGCAATGGAAACGCGAGTCTTCATGCTGAAAGAGTCCGACGCTACGGTCCTGTCGGAAAGCCTCAGCAGCGTCCTGACGCGGACCGGGAGCGGTCGAGGACGAT
>JAKPRU010000212.1 GCA_029557025.1 Candidatus Omnitrophota bacterium
AACGGACCCACCCCTTCGCAGGCTGACGGATTCAGCCTGTACTCGCTCAAGGCCAACCGATTGATTCACAACAGAAGGAACCGAGCCGGGGGCCGGTGTAATCCGGCCTTCCCGGAAGGCATCAACAGATCGGCGCGCCGGTATTCTCAACACGTATCCCAATCGTCCCGGCGCCCGAACGGTTGATCCGCCTTCCGCCGGGTACCGGCTGACAACCGGCCTCCACCTCGGTTACACAGAAAAACGGGAGGAATTGCGCGGACAGAGAAGAACAGGACCGATGATCGCGTGGGCAGGTTAAAATAATTAAGCCATAACCAGCATCCCGGCCAAGAGAGTGGGTTATGGCTTAATCGACCGCCGCAGCACACCGCAGCCCTATTTGGGTCTGCAGGCGGCTACGCTTTCTTTCTTGTTCTGTTGAAGAAAGGCGCGATTTCGGGGCTGCCCCCGGAGTCCTTACCTTTCGTATCCTATGTTATCGGCAGTTCCTCCCAAACATTAAGTGATTTTACACATTTTTTTCAATTTTTTGCGGGCACGGATGATTTACCCGCAGGAGATTCACGGAGGAAACTGTCATGGTCATCTCCAGCCTGACCCGAAATATCCCTGCTTTGGATGTTATTCTGCGGATGCACCGCACGGAAAGCAACCTCAGCGCCAACATTACCCGTCTGTCATCCGGGCTTCGGATCAACTCTCCCGGCGACAGTCCGGGCGACTTTGTGACCCTGAGTCGCTTGGGCAGTCGCATTCGGGGGATCGACCAGGCCAGTCTTAATTCCCAAACCGCGTCCAACATGGCTGCCACCGCCTCAAACGCCGTAAGCGAGATGATTTCCCGTCTCCAGTCGATCCGGACAAAAGCAATCGCGGCAGCATCTACCGGAACCTCCGATCGTATTACGCGAGCCGGATACCAGGCCGAGATCAACCAGCTGATCGACGATATGGACCGCATCGCCTCCGGGACCTCGTTCAACGGCAAAAACCTGCTCGACGGAAGCCACGCCAGCAGGACAGAGTTCGTTCAGCCGGAACGGTTCAACGGGTCCATCTCTTTCGGGGCAACCTCCTCCACCCTTCGAGCCGGAACCGGCATTCTCAATATTGTGCAATCGAACGCCGGTTCGGAACGATTCGCCGCCGGCGACACCGGCGGGATGAGTCTCGGAATTACCAACCGCACGGATATCACGGTCTCGGTGGGACAGTTCATCGACATGGGAACCGG
>JAKPRU010000219.1 GCA_029557025.1 Candidatus Omnitrophota bacterium
CAATCCGGCGCAAGCCGGTGTAAGGTCATGGTCCAGGGTGAACCGTTGCAATCCCTTAGTCATCAGGTCTGGGATTTCAATGGCCCCCCTCTACCGCCCTTGTTTCTCAAGCCTTTCCTGACAGCGTTGGTCAGGAGCGGAAAAACGCCGCTGTAAAAGCGGTCCGTTCTCACATCGCAGACACCTCCTTTCATTCCTTAATTGGCTGATGTTCCTTCACTTATGAGAGTTGGTCAAGAGCACGTCCCTCAAATGATCAGAAAACCCTCTTCTTCCCACGCGGGGATCGTATCGTTCCCCTCGACCAGGATGCGATCCTCGCAGGGACCGCAGAGCCGATAGACCCGCAATCGGTCCGTTTCCTTGTCGATCAACTGTCCAACGCGGGCGAGCATCTCGTCGAGACGCCGGTCCTCGTCCACACGGCACTCGAAAACACTGTATTGGACGCGTGTGCCGTAATCGGTCAGGGCGCGCGCGACCTTGGTTCTGCGCCGGTCATTCGGGATATCGTAGGCGACAACGATCAACATGGTTTCAATGGTACACGTACGGCTCAAACTGGGCTTTCCCGGCGGCGACACGGGCCAGGTGTTCGGCCTGGGCAAAGACAGATTTTCGGAAGTTTCGGTTTTCGTCGTCCATCTGGCCCATCCGGGTTTCGTAATAACGCAGGAAATCCTTGCGGCCATCTTCGTTGAGAAAGCAGCCTCCGTCTCGTTCTTCAAAGTGGTGCAGTCCCAGCCGCTCGTGCGCCGCGATATCCAACACCAGACCGTCTACAACGGGATGGCGGAAGAGTTCTTCCACATCGAATGCGAGCGCCGGACGGCCGTATTTCAGGTCATGATAGAAACCGACGTAGGAATCCAGGCCGTAGGATTCGAGTGCGGCCTCGACATCAGAGGCCAAAACTGTGTACCCGAAGCTGAGCATGGCGTTGACGGGATCGGCCGGGGGACGCTTGGACCGTTTTTCAAATGAAAAAGGTTCCCGGAGAGCAGCAGCAAATCCGGTGAAATAACAGTGAGCGGAATGGCCCTCGATTCCCCGCAGAACGGCGCGCGACTGGGCGTCCTCTGCCCGGCGCGCATAGATGTCCAGCGTGTTCAGAGTTTCGTCGAAATCCAGCCCTTCCCGGCGATAGCCTACTCGCTGCAAAACCCGTCGACAGGATTTCAGCTTGGCGGAAATCAATCGGCGTGTGAACTCCAACCGGGTCTTTTCCGCCAGGAAGGTGTTGTATTGCCCCAAGCGCTGATAGACGTTTTTGGAGAGACGCCCGACCAACCGCCCGCGTAACTCGGCGTGACACGAGAGAAACGCCACGTCGATACCCTCGTCCAGCAACAGGTTAATGGCAGGCGTGGTAAGCGAAACATTCCCGAACACCGCGACCCGTTCTACCTTGATGATCGGTACTTCGGCGAGCGTCTCTCCTTCCTGTTCAACAACCAGGCAACGGGATTTTTTGCGCAGAGAGGCTCCCTGCTGTGTCAGATAAAGAACCACCATGATGTTTTGTCCTCCCTTCGGGGAGATAAGTTGTCAAAGAACGAACTTCCAGGGGGTCGGCATCGCCGTTCCTCAAGAAGCCTTCTGAACCACCACCCACCCAAGAGGCTGCTGCGACTCTGTCAGGTAACAGGTCTTGCCATAGACTCTCTGACCCCGGATCGGACGTACATGGGGTTGGCGGTGTTTGTGAAGTGTTACGCTGAATACTCCGCTGAATCGTCCCACGCGGAGCAGAAAACGATCGGTTTTTCCTGCCTCTTCTCGAAGGCGGGATACGAATTTCATCACTTCCGTCTCCCGGTAATAGTTCTTTTCCTCCTGCCCCAGTGTTTCCAAATAGAAGTTATTTGCGCAGTTGCGGAGTTCCTCGAAGGAAGCCGGAACATGCTTCTGAAAATGGGCGCCCGGCTGTTTATCGAGATCGGCATCGAACTGGAGGCGGAATCGCTTCCCGTCCCCTCCCGGCCGGATGGTTTCCGCAACGACGTTGAACGAGCGCTCTTCCAGGACCCGCCCGGTTCTTTGCTGTGCCGGTTTGACATTCCTGAGGCGGTGGAGGATGACATCCTCTTTTGCGAACTGTACATCGGGGATTCTGAGGCATCGGAAGGGATCGGCATTCAGGTTGACGCGGGGAGGACGACCCTGCCGGTACTCCAGATAACCGAGAACTTGCGGTTCGAGGTTTCTTTGATCCTGGATGTCTACGCCTTCGGCGAATCGGTTCACAACCGCCGTGCGGATGGAGCCTTTCAGGGAGCTGCCGGGGATGATCGGGACAGCGTCCAGGGAATCACGAACAAGCGTATGCACCAGCATCTGATTATTGAGATCCCGCTTGTGGCTTTCGTATTCATCCGAGACCCGTTTCGTTGTTGCGGCCTCATACAGCACGGCATTGTGAGACTTGGCGTGGCGTTCCAGCCAACTGCGGACTTCGAGGGGAGACATCTTGTCGATCAGGTCAATAAGACTTCGATTCTCTTCCGGCGAAAGAAGGGACAGCAGCCGGTCGAGATCGATCCGATAAAAGGTTTCCTTTTCAATAAAGTAAGAAAGCGGATCGATTTCATCACCCGTTCCGATATGGACAGGAGAGAGGGGTTTGAGAGTGAGTTCCAGATCGATCATGCCCAGGTCTCCTTTTCTCCGGCCATTTGGAATCCCCAGCAGAGGGCATAGGCGTAATGCAGAATCTTGCCGTTCGGTGGGTAGGTTCCGCGAATCAT
>JAKPRU010000221.1 GCA_029557025.1 Candidatus Omnitrophota bacterium
CCGAAGATCGTCACCGAAACCGTCGCCACCTCGCCGCCCAACCGCGCGCGGAAGACCATCGGGGTCGGGGAGGAGGTGGTGTTGCGGGTGTTGCCGGAGGGGGTTGACGTGTTCCTATGGGATCGCACGCAGGGTGGCGGCGATCTAAGTTATTATTCGGGATCGACCACGACCTATACCGCTCCGAGCGCTGAAGATGATGTGACGATAATCGCCTCCGTTGGAGGGGCGGATTGTTCCGTGAGTTTTAGCGTGATCGAACCGACCGGGGTTCTGCTTGAAAACAAAGAACTTGGTCCGGGATCGAGTCGGGTGACACCAACATGGATGAATATTGCGTATTTAGCCAACATTTACCTGCAACCCGCCAATGTTTCTTTTTACCGTTTGCGCATTCGTGAGGGAGCTTCGGACGTAACGGCCACCGGCTATTTCACCCTGTATAATCACGGGATGCTCGCCCACCCGGACAACGGGCCTCACTTCATGGAAGACATGGTCGTTCCTGAAAAAGGAACGCGTTGCATATTGCCTGACAATATCGGAGGATGGGTTGAAAGAATTAATTCCACAATCCCCGGCGATGTGTATTGGATTATGGATTGGACATGGGAAGTCATCGACGGTGGCGGCGAGAAGCTGCTTGAAACGATCCGGCAAAATCACCATGTGGAAACAGTCAACGGTGAACTCAGGTTCACCATCACAAAAGACAACTCAGGATACTGGATTTCTCCGAGTTCAATTGACCCTCAACCGGTCACACCCTAAAGTCAGGAGAAAATGATGAATCCGTATGTCAAAGTTTGCACATCCGTAACGATCCTTTCGGCGTTTCTTCTCGCATCGGCGCACGCATCGCCGATGTACCCGTCGCCGGCGCTTGACCGGGCCTCAAAAGAGGTTGCGGCAAGGCGGCTCTCCCCGACGAACACGCTTGACTGCATGGAAGTCGTCCGGGACATGGAGTCGATCGCCGCCACAAACCTGGCTTTGGCCGTGGAGGAAAACAACTTTGAACGGATCAATGAGATTTACGCGAAGATGATGCTTATTGCGAACACACCTTCGAGCAACCGCCTGCACTGGGCGGAAGCAGAGCCGGGATATGTCAGGATTGAATATCGGATCCTGCAGGCGGTGTTCGAGATGCGGGCGAAATGGACGCGGCCGGATCCGCTACTTGATGCGAGCATTCTTGCAGGAACCCGCTATGTTCCAAACACACCCGCTGAGGACATTTCAGACCCTGAGTTAAAGAAACGCTACAAGGAGTGGTTGGAATACGCGGCGAAAAACCGGGATAAAGTTCTCTACGACGGCATATTAGAAAGCCACTATCGGCAGAAAAAGTGGATGCTCTCTGTCTGGTTGCTGGACGAAAAATACATTCCGGTCATCCAAGAGGCCGTCACCAACAAAGCGTTGCTGAAACAGCTCTTTCCCCCGACAGGAACCCCGCGCGTCATGTCGAGCCAATTAACCACCCCCGGCAACCAGTAACCGAATGTTGCGATGAAGTGTTTTTATCCAGTCCCGTTTGCGTCTGTCAGGATTGCTG
>JAKPRU010000222.1 GCA_029557025.1 Candidatus Omnitrophota bacterium
GCTGCATCTTCCGGAAGGCCTCCGGCTCGATATATTGAATCACGGGATAATGGGCCGGGGAAGGGCTCAGGTATTGGCCGATTGTGAGAATGGCGCAATGGACCGAGCGCAGGTCCTCCATGACCGCGACGAGTTCCGCCAAGGTTTCGCCCATCCCCAGCATCAACCCCGATTTTGACAACAGGTCCCTTCCGGATTCGCTCACCGTTCTTAATAAGGCCAGAGAACGGCGATATACAGCCTGTGGCCTGACGGCGGGGTAGAGCCTCGGAACGGTTTCAACATTGTGATTGATGATGTTCGGTTCGGCAGCGATCACCTGCTGCAAGGCGACAGCGTTCCCCCCAAAATCGGGAACCAGCACTTCGACCGTAACGTCAGGCAGTTCATCGCGCAGCGCCTTGATGGTGTCGGCAAAATGACCGGCGCCTCCATCGGGCAAATCATCCCTTGTCACCGACGTCACAACCACGTGGCGCAATCCCAGCCGGCGGGCGGCCGAAGCGATGGCTTGCGGCTCCTCAGGAGCAACAGACGCCGGATCTCCGTGTTCAATCGCACAGAACCGGCAATCCCTGGTGCAGATGTTTCCCAGAATCATAAAGGTGCAGGTCTTCCTGGTAAAACACTCGCTCATATTCGGACAATGGGCGCTTTGGCAGACCGTATGGAGACGGCCCGCATCCAGGAGTTGCTTCATCCGGTCCATGGTCGCCGCTTCCGGAATGCGAAGAGTCAGCCAACCGGGCTTCTTTATGCCTTTCATATTCCGGCATCCTCTGCTCTGTCCCGCAATTCCTTCATGCCGATGTCTTCCAGGATCAAGTCAAATTCTGCACTCACTTGCCGGCAGATTTCCTTCTTTACGAGCGCCATATCCACCGCATGGCCCAATTGTCTCTCCATCGAGGTTACCCCGAAGGTCGAAATTCCGCAGGGGACGATGAATGAAAAATGCCGCAGATCGGGGCACACGTTCAGCGAAACCCCGTGCATCGTCACCCAGTGCCTGATCGTTATGCCTTCAGCTCCGATCTTCGC
>JAKPRU010000229.1 GCA_029557025.1 Candidatus Omnitrophota bacterium
ATCTTTTTTGCATTTCCGCGAAAAAACATCTTGACAGAGGTATGCCATAAGTTGTACTATTCCCATAAGATAGCGCAATTATCTTGAAATGAGATATTAAGTTAGGGAACAGCAAACCGGCAAGTATTGCCGTTAGAATGATACTGAGTCACTAGATGTTGTGTTGTATTCATGTCGAATGGACGCGAAACAGCTGAGCCAACGTATCGAGGAGATTCTTGCTGGGGAGCTGGCGCTCTACAGGGAGATGGAACAATTCTCCCGCGAACAGATCGCGGCTTTATCCCTGGATACCCCGGATATTGAAAAAGCCGCCGAGGTGATCCGGGCAAAGCAGTCCATCGTGCAGAGTCTGAATGAACTCGATAAAGACTCTCGTGAAATCAAGGAAGAATGGGAATCCGTTGCGGACACGTTGGACGAGGAGATCCGCAAACCCGTTCGGGCAGTGGCCGCCGATATTGCCGGATTGCTTGAGACTCTGATGAAGCTGGAGAAAGAAAACGAAGACTGCCTGAAACGAAACGCGGCAGATTTGAATCGAGAGTTGCTTGCAATACAGCGGGCACGGCTGGCTTCCCGGGCATACGGAAGCCGGATCGGGCCTGATGATCCGCGGTTTCTGGACCGCAAACAGTAAGCCGGAAAATATCCGGGCACGCCATTACGGATGAACGGATCGACAGGGTGAGGGTGGATAGTTCATGCGGTGGGCGCTGGGCCGTATGCCTCAGGAGGTAAAGGCCGTGGCAGCCGATCCCCAGGGTTCAGGGATGAGAAAAGAGCAAGACCTGCCTGCGATTTCCGACGCGACCCGTCCGGAAGACGTGGCGGAGCTGCGGAAAGCTATCGCTGCGTTCAACCGGCACACGGAACGCTTGCAGAATGCCTATGATCTGTTGCAGCTCCGGATCGCCGAAATCAATCGCGAACTCGAACTCAAAAACCAGGCTCTCGAAGAAGCCAATCGAAACCTGCAATCCAAAATCGCCGAGGTCGAACGTCTCCGGGCCGATCTCGACAATGTGATCGAGTCGATGGGCAGCGGCCTCCTGGCGGTCGATACGGAGGGGATTTGCTTCACGTTCAATGCCGCCTCCGAACAGGCGCTCGGAAGAAACCGCACGGAGGTACTCGGCAGACATTGTTCCGAGATCATGGGAAAAGCGGCTTCCGTGCTGGCCCCGTTGCTGCTGGATGGAGATCGTCACGATCATGTCGAGATCTGTATCCCTCATAAGTCCGGGCGGGATGTTTTCGTAAAAGGGGC
>JAKPRU010000231.1 GCA_029557025.1 Candidatus Omnitrophota bacterium
CCTTGCTGTCGAACTTGTATGCCGGTCCTCCGGCCGTCTCCTCATATACATGGCTGTATTGCGCGAACGGATCAGGAATATTCCCGAGCTTGTTCATCTCATCGGAAATGCTTTTAAGCGAGCTCAGCGCGGAAATGACGAGCCCGGCCTGCGTACCGAAGAGAAATTTTCCGATAATCCCGTATGTGGCCGCCTCTCCCAACGCAGAGCGGCTCGAAACGATGTTCGAGATGGTCTCAAGGGCTGTCCCGACCCCGGTAAGAACATCCCAGACGGCTTTTGCGCTTCCTTCCAAAAACTCCAGATTCTTGGAAAGTGAGACGATGGACTCCCCAAATTTCTCAACGCTGAGAGTTTTGAGTCCGAACGCTTCCCCAATCTTTTCCAGCGTATCACCAACTTCGACGGCCCAACGACTTAGTGTTCCGTTTCTTTCCAAATCGTCCAACTCATTGACCCAACCGGACACAAGCGTGCTCATGCCTTGGAACGCTCCGCTCCGCATCAATTCCCGCTCAAATATCTCGCGCTTGGCCCTCATTCGGTTGATGAGCACGTCCCAAAAATCTTCCGTCTCCCTCAATCCGGATTGAAAATGCTTCCCGGCATACTCGAACACGGCTCGAATGATGGTCGAAAAATCAACTCCTCGGCGAATAAATTCCATATACATGTCGGTGACCGACATGTTCATCTTCTCACGCAAGGCCGTCATCAGAAACGGAATGTGCTCGGTAAGCTCCTTCAGGGCATCTTCCATCCCAATATGTCCGAGTTGAAACAAAGCGGTGATTCGGTCGATGACGGCATGAAACTGCTGTGGACTGGTTTTTCCGGCGGACATCAAGTAACCGAGAAAACCTTCCATCTCCTTCCTGGTGGGTTTGATTCCGGTTGCCGCAAGGTCCACCATGGCCCTTGTCAGGTTTGCGATTCCATAGGTGCGGGACCCAAGTTCTTCAACCCACTTGAGTTCGTCCTGGGACTCGGACGAGGTTCCGACAAAACGCTTCCACGCATATTCCAGTTGTTGAAAATCGGAAGCGAGATCCAAAAGGTGTCTGGATTCCCGAATTGCGGAAAGGGAGAGCTGAAGGGTTCCGAGAAATCCGATCAGCGACTTGACGGAGTCCGCAAGTCCACGGGATGCCGCTTCGGATTGTCTCATGGAGCTTGCGGACTCTTGCCCTCCCTGACTGACGTTTCTGAGTTGCTTTTCAACCCCTTTGAGAACGTCTACGGCCTGTTTTCCATCGGCCATGACCGTGATGGTCACGTTATTGGTTCCGCCGGATATTGAAGGCATTGGACTTCTCCTAGAACAAGGAGGATACCGACCGTTGCAGGACCCTTCTCACCACGCCGATTTCAAGCCATGTCTGCATCTCGAACAGGTCCTCATCGAAGACCAAGCCGGCGTCCATGAGAAGGGTTACGTCAAGAAGCCTGCAAACATAAGGATGTGGCGGTTTGCTTTGTTTTTCCCCGCACAACCGACACAATTGCGCCCAGGAAGGTCCGTTTCTGCGCTTGCATTCTTCTTCCTTTGAGGGTGTGCACCTTCTTTGAGAAAACAGGTCGTGCAGAGCTTTCTCAAGATCCAACTCCCCCTCTAGGAAGGGTCCGATTCTTGAGACTCCAAACTTGCAAGGGCGTCAATGAATTCGGGAGGCTCACCGGGCTCCCCGACATTTACGGAAATCCCCTCGAACACGGTCTGAGCAACGGCCATGACGATGTCCGGAGCGTTTTTTTCCAAGAGAACCTTCCAGTCTTCCCGGTAATCCGGGTCGTTGGGGTCGCTGGAAAACGGTCTTCCCTCGTAGGCCAAGGTCCCCTTCTTGATTCCGATGATGATCCGCAGTCCAAATTTCATCCTGGATTCGTGGACCTGTTGAATGATCTTGTTTCCCTGCCGCTTGA
>JAKPRU010000245.1 GCA_029557025.1 Candidatus Omnitrophota bacterium
GAAGGCGGGCGCGGCGCCGTGGATCATTTCCACATGCATGGCCGTGTGGACGTGGAAATAGGCACGCTTTCCAAAGCCTTTGGCGTCATCGGAGGATTCGTTGCCGGGAAGAAAATCATTGTGGAGCACCTCCGTCAGAAAGGCAGACCCTTTCTTTTCTCAAGCGCCCTCACGCCGGCGGATGTTGCTGCCTGCAGCGCTGCAATCGATATCTTGGAATCGTCCAGCGATCTTGTGCAGAAGCTCTGGAGCAATACGCGCTACTTCAAGCAGCGGATGAAGGACGCAGGATTCGATATCGGAGTGAGTGAGACGCCGATTACGCCCGTCATGCTGGGAGACGTCAAGGTAGCCCAGGAATTCAGCCGCCGCCTGTTCGAGCAGAACGTCTTCGCGATGGCCATCGGATTTCCCACGGTGCCCATGGGCAAAGCCCGCATTCGCGTGATGATCTCCGCAACTCATTCCGAGCAGGACCTGGACTACGGCATCGAGAAATTCAAGGCTGTCGCGAAAGAGATTCGAGATTTGAGATTCGAGATTCGAGATTGAAAGACACATTGACATCAGAGGAACCCTGGTTACAGGGTGCTTTTAATCTCGAATCTCAAATCCCGAATCCCGAATTAATCCAACGACACCCACACGGATTTTATCTGTGTGTACAGGTCGATGCCGTACCGTCCCAGTTCACGCCCGAATCCGGACTGCCGGTATCCGCCAAAGGGTGATTCCGCCGATAGGGATCCATAAGCGTTGATCCAGACTGTGCCGGCCTGGATTTTGCGTGCCACCGTGTGCGCTTTCCCGATGTCGCGCGTCCAGATGCCGGCGGCCAGTCCGTAAATTGTGGAGTTCGCCTTCTCAACCAGCTCTTCTGCGTTTTCGAACGTGAGGACTGTCAGGACGGGACCGAAAATCTCCTCCTGCGCGATGCGCATTGAAGTTTCCGCAGAATCGAAAATTGTCGGTTTTACGAAATAGCCGCACTCGCCGACTCGCCCTCCAGGCAATACGGCCTGAGCGCCTTCCTCCAGGCCGAGGCTCACGTAACCAAGCACCTTTTCCATCTGGGTCCTGGAAACAAGGGCTCCCAGGCGTGTCTTCCGATCCAGTGGATCCCCGGGGACGAGCCTGCGGGCCCTTTCGAGCAATTTTTCCATCACTCTGTCGTGCACGCTTTTTTCGACAAAAAGCCGTGAGCCGGCATTGCAGACCTCGCCTTTGCCATAGAAGATCCCGTTGAA
>JAKPRU010000247.1 GCA_029557025.1 Candidatus Omnitrophota bacterium
GGGTGCAAAAGGCGTGGTTGTCGGCCATCATGGTGGAATTGAGCATGTGATGATCGACTTCGATGATAAGACATTGGACAAACTGACCTTGGATGACAAGATCCTCATCCGCGCATTCGGACAGGGGCTGGAACTGACCGATTACCCCGATGTGAAGGTGTACAACCTGGCCCCGTCACTTCTTCACAAGATGGGGATCAAAGCCGGTCGGGACGGAACCTTGCAGGTCCCGGTAACCGCCATGGTTCCCGGTGAACTGATGGGTTCCGGCCTGGGACACCCGGACCCTGTCTCCGGCGATTATGATATCACCACCATGGATGAGAAGGTAATCCGGAAACACAACCTCGATAAGATTCGGTTCGGGGATTTTGTCGCCCTGATGGACTGCGATAACACCTATGGGCGGCACTTTCTTTCAGGGGCTGTGACCATCGGAATTGTGGTCCATTCGGACTGCATCATTTCCGGGCATGGGCCGGGTGTGGCCACACTGCTCAGCTGCCGCACGCCTCTGCTCAAACCGATGTGGTCGGCCGACGCCAATATCGGGCAGATCCTCAAAATCGGAAGATTTCGCAAACTCCCGAGAACTCGTAAATAGGCAGCCAGGACCGTGCGAAATTACAAATATCCAAAGGAGGGATACACCATCCCAAAGACTCGTTTAAAAGGGTGGCGGAAAGTCGGGAAGACACACCTGGCGGACTACGACATTTTCTCCATTTATCGCGTCGAATCGGAATCTCCCCGAACAGGGAAGACCATTCCGTTCCACATCCTGGAATGTGGCCTGTGGACGAACATCTTCCCAGTGACCCCCAATCACGAGGTCGTGATGATCCGCCAGTATCGCCATGGCACAGAGAGAATCACGCTGGAAATTCCCGGCGGGTTGGTCGAGCAGGGTGAAACACCGGCACACGCCGCCAGGCGGGAGATGATGGAAGAAACCGGGTATGATTCCGAGACCATTGTGCCTCTGGGCTATGTGGAACCGAACCCGGCGTTCATCAGCAACCGTTGTCATTCGTTTCTTTCTCCGGGGGCCGTACCGGTCGGGCATCAGTCATTGGATCATGGAGAGGATATTGAAACAGTAAACGTGCCCATGGATCAGTTAGACTCGCTGGTCGCCGATGGAACCATCACTCATTCCCTGGTCGTGGCCGCAATTTATCTCCTGGAACTCCACATCCGGCAGCATCCGGATTGGGATCGGATTTGAGAAACATCAAAAGGCAGAGTGGACATGGATGCAAACGGCACAAAGGCAAGTCCATCAGGCAATATCTCATTCGGCGTCATCATGGCGGGGGGACACGGGGAACGGCTATGGCCTTTGTCACGCAGCACCCGCCCCAAGCAACTATTGAAACTGCTTGATAATGACGAATCGCTTCTGGGTTCGGTGATTCGTCGGATCTCGCCGCTCATTCCGGCAGACCGCCTGTACATTGTAACCAGCCGGTCCCTTCAACCGATCATCCGGGAAGGCGTACCGCAGCTCCCCCCGGAAAATATCATGGCCGAGCCGCACAAACGGAACACTTCCGCCTGCATCGCCCTGGCCGCCGCCAAACTGATGGCCTCGTATCTCGGAAGAGAGGATGACCTGTGCATGGCGGTCCTGACCGCAGACCATCGCATCGCGGATGATGAGGCATTCCGCAAGGCTGTCGCGAAGGCTCTTGAGACAGCCTGCGCCCACGACAAACTGGTCCTGATCGGCATTCGCCCCACACGACCGGAGGCCTCCTACGGTTACGTCGAGGTCTCGGCCCGAACCTCCGATGATTCCATCTATACCCACGCGCTACCGGTCATTCGATTCCGGGAAAAACCCAGCCAGGAGGTCGCTGAGGAGTTCATCGCCACAGAGCGATTCTTTTGGAACAGCGGGATGTTTTTCTGGAAACTTTCCACATTTCTGAGGGAATTAGACGAGGCAATGCCGACCCTTTCCCTGGCAACGCGAGAAATGGCCGAATGCTTCCGCAAAGGCAATGACGTCGCCTCGGAACGCCTCGGCCGGATTTTTGAGGGTCTCGGCGATATCTCCATCGACTACGGCCTCATGGAAAAATCCTCTAATGTGATGCTTATTCCGGCCCAATTCCTATGGGAAGACCTTGGTTCCTGGGATGCTCTGGAGCGAACTAGCCCTAAGGATCGCCATGGGAACGTAACGAAAGGCGATCCGATTCTTCTGGATACGCATGACAGTTTGGTTTACAATGCGGATGATTCCGGCAATCTCGCCATCGCGGTTCTGGGAATGAGAGAGGTGACAGTGGTCGGGACTGGGGATGCGGTTCTGGTTTGTCCGACAAGCCGGGCGCAGGAGGTTCGGAAAATCGTCCGAATCCTCAAAGAAACCCATCCGACGCATATCTGACCGCGATTCCGTAAGTCCCGGACATGAATGTCCGGGCTATCATCATGCTGCCCGAAGGGCGCACGAAAATAGCCCGGCATTTCAATGCCGGGCGCAATCTCGGTTTCCTCCGTTTGCTCCGAAATCCATGTTTTGAGATGTCTGAAGATGGGCGATCGCGGAATTGAACCGCGGACCTCCAGCAGGTCCCGGACATGAATGTCCGGGCTATCATCATGCTGCCCGAAGGGCGCACGAAAAAAGCCCGGTATTTCAATGCCGGGCGCAATCTCGGTTTCCTCCG
This sequence comes from Candidatus Omnitrophota bacterium, assembly GCA_029557025.1. Classification (GTDB taxonomy): domain Bacteria; phylum Hinthialibacterota; class Hinthialibacteria; order Hinthialibacterales; family JAKPRU01; genus JAKPRU01. The sequence continues at coordinate 2,682 of JAKPRU010000247.1, forward strand.
TTTGCTTCGAAATCAATGTTTTGAGATGTCTGAAGATGGGCGATCGCGGAATTGAACCGC
>JAKPRU010000255.1 GCA_029557025.1 Candidatus Omnitrophota bacterium
GAGAAGACCGAGGAGGCCATTGCGCAGGTGAAACGCTCCAAGGGGGTGGAGTTTGTCTGGATCTGCACTCCGGGAAACCAGAATTTCGAGGAAACCAAGAACGGGATTCGCTGGGCGGCGGATCACGGAGCGAAAATCTGCATGCCGCACCAGTGTTTCACCGACAATCACCTGGTCGCCGCGGAAACTCGGCTTATTCATGCGGAGGAGATTACGGAGCTGATCCGCTCTCTTGGGATGGTTCCCGGCCTCTCCAACCACCGGCCTGAGACAATCACCACGTGCGACAAGGCCGGATACGATTTCGCCACTTATATCCAACCATACAACATGGCCGGTTTCCTGTGCCCGGTGGAAACCGACTGGCTTCAGCGCGTGATCAACGAATCGCCCAAACCGATTATGTGCGTCAAACCCCTGGCTGCCGGACGAATCCTTCCGGGCGCAGGACTGCGCTTTGTCTGGAGTACCATCAAGCCCATTGACCTGGTTGTGATCGGTCTGCTCAGTCCGGAAGAGGCACGCGAAGATATCGAAATCAGCCTGGGTGTTCTGCAGGGTATCCATGTGGAACAGAGACTCTCGTACACGCGCAGCAAGTCCATGCTGGTGTAGAACGGATCGGTTTCAAACGAGCTGGAATGAAGGGGCCTGATAGAACGGGGGAAGTCTTTTGCACCACCAAGACAGACATCAGGAAGTGGTTTCTTTGTCCACTCTGCCTGCCTTATTCACACAATACGCGGGAGTCAAAAGTAGATATGGGGAACGGCAGGGACACCGTCATCACGTGGGTGTGGTGCGGGTCTATCAGGAAAGGCAAGAAGATGACGACGGGATCACCCTCTGCCGTTCCCCCGATCTTTTTATACGGCCGGAAGGATAAAAATGTTCCGGCGTTGTTTAGTTTCGCATATCCCCGGCAAGAAAAAAGTCGCCCAACTGCTATTCGTTATTAGCATAAGGGATGCCAATATCATCGGCAAATTCAATAGAGAGTCTATGCCGCCCATAAGATGTTGATACGCAATGCCTTACACGGCGAACAAAATTTCCTTCCATATCCGATAGACGTTTGTTCTTCTCGCAAAAGGTTTCATAATGCAACTTTTCTTGATATCGCCTGTCAGAAATGACAACATGGCCTTGCACAAACGCCAGTAGACGCGCAACATGGCAGGGCTTGGCGGGAAAGGGACACTGTGGCAGAGTCTGGATTCCCCCCATGGCAACGGCGGCGTCTCACCCGCGACCAGATAGGAGTGACACCCTTGGAAACCCCTGAACATCCACAGACCAACACCCGAGCCATCATCCCGACCGAGCCTGTCATACGCACGACATTCCGGAAACGGTTGCTGCGGTGGTTTGTTCTCGTGATCTATGGGATTGGAGGGCTGATTGGGACCGTTTTGCTGACCTGCCTGATTTATGCCCTCTTCTTTCTGCACTACCCACAGCGTACACCTGAGGGTTGGCAGCGCAAATCCGGTGTTCTGGAGGAGTTTGCCATTCCCGAAACCTGCCCCGTGGAAGAAATCGGCCTGAATCCTTACGGAAAGCCGGATTTTGAGGGATACACGATTCGGCGTTACCGTTTCACACCGGAGACAGAGGAGATCACGGAGTTTCTGATTGACTGGTTTGAGCCGAAAGGGGAAAAGCCGGTCAGCGGATACCCGTTGGTGATGAACTCGCCGATCACGGGTGGCGGGATGCAGCTGGAGAATATCTTTTCGCGTCACTTTGCCGATCATGGCATGGCGGTTTGCCTCGTTCACCGACCGGAACGGTATGATCGCGAACCGAAACGGCTGGATCAGTCGGGTTACTGGTGGCGGATGATGACTCGCCAGTCACGGATCGCGTACCATTGGGCTTTGCAGCGTGGTGAGATCGATCCGGCGCGAACCGCATCATTCGGCATCAGTAACGGCGGATTCCGCAATACATTCTTTGCGGCTGCGGAACCAAATGTCAAGGCGCATATAATCTGCCTGGCAGGCGGAGACTTGGTGGGAATGCTGTGCGACTCGGATTTCTTTGCCGAACCCAGGGAGGAAATAATGAAAACGAGGGGATGGGATGAAACTCAGTTGCGTGCTTGGCTGGAGACCGTGGTCGATCTGGAAACAACGGACTACGCGCCCTACACCGACCCCGATTCCGTATTGATGATCTGTGCCCGCCTGGACCGCATTGTGCCGTACCGGAACGGCCTGCGTCTCTGGGAGGCGTTCGGGCGGCCGGAGTTCATCGCCCTGCCGTTCGGGCATTACAGCTCCGCCTATTTCATTCCTTATATCAAACGCGTTTCACTGGAGTTCATTCAGAAGAGGTTTGAGAGTGTCCGGTAGTCGGGAAAGGAACATAAGCGGGATTTATCGACCTGTCATGTCATTTACAATTCGCGCCACATTCTCCGAAGGAACCTGTCCTTCCGGGCCAAAGAAGTTTACTCGCATTTGCCGTCGTGCATTTGCCAGTCTTTGGATTGCAGGTTCATCATAAAGAGCCTGTTCGATGGCTTTCGCTAATTCCTGTTTTGTCTCGGCATACAGCACTGCCCCATCGTCCAAGTACGCCTCATATCCCCGAATTCGAAGGAAATTTGCCCAGATAACCGGGCGGTCCAGCAAAACCGCCTCGGATATTGCGGTTGAAACTTGGCTGATGACGAGGTCCGAGGCCATGATCGAACTCAGCAGATCCTCCCCGCGAGCAAGCAGACCGGCGCGCTCCAGGTCTGCATAACGGTCAACCAATCCAAGACTCTCGCAAATGGGATGCAATTTCACGATGACCCTGTGGTTCTCCCATTTCATAACTTCCTCAAGGCATATTGAAAGAAGATCCACTACGTTTTCTCCGCTCCCTCCAAGCAACACCACCTTCTCATTTCCGTTCTTGCAAAGCTTTCCGCGAAGAGTCGCCGCTTTCCTCTTCATATCCTCCCGATCACAGACTTCGTGCTGCCAGCTGCCGGTGACCACAACGGAATCCTTGGGATAAGAGAAGTTCTCGGTCAGCACTCGGCGATGGAACTGTCCCCAGACACAGAAGCGATCCGGAATGATAAATCCCTCCTCGATGCCTCTTCTGTCGTTGAATATCCGCTTATGGCAATAATCATAATGATTCCGAAAGATCATGCCGTGCATCAAGCCGATGGTGGGAATTCCTCTTTCCTTGGCGGCAATCAGAAGGGCACGCTGGAACGGCCCGGTTTCATAGGTCGCCATCACGGCATTCGGTTGTTCCCGGTCCAGCATTATGCGGGTGATCAGCAGCATTTCCCAACAGTCCGGAAGTGTTTTCAAGAACGCTTTTTCAAGCACATTACACAAGGCGGGCATCAACGGGATGTTCCGATACTGAAATTCTTGCAGAAACGTGGGATCCTCTCTCATTTTCCCCCATTTTACGGCCAATGCCGTTTTCGAAGACAGCCGTCCTGCTCTGAGTTTAAGGTAATCCCCGTACGAATAGAAATTCCGCCAAACGATATCTTCATCACTGTACTGGATCTGCTCGCTCAATTTCTGAAGGCAGATTTCATGGCTCACGTATGGGCAGTCGATCCCGATGAAGCATCGCCACCCAAGATCTCTCAAACGCGCAATAATCGGTGAATAATGGGAATCATAACCTGTTCTACGACGGTCTATTTCCCGAACAGACCAATATCGGGAATGCGTGGCGAACAACAATTTCTTTCCTGATTCGCCGCAACCTTTGGCGCGGGTTCTTTCCTGGGCCTGTTTCGCAAGGGACCGCAGTTTCCGCCGATAGAGAAACTCCTGCTTTTCGGAGAGCATTTCTCGAATCTTCAAGGCGTGCGCCAGAGGACGAACCATCCGACGGAAAAGACTGCCCGGATCGGGGGAAGGCATCTGCTCCACAGTCATGCCGATGCCATGGGCCTGACACAGGGCCTGCCAGGCGCCGACCCACACTTCATTCCATTGCGGCGTTGTTGTAAGAACACGAATCCGATTCGGTTTTGTGCGCTCAATAATTTCCAGGCCGATGTCAACGAATTGAATCGCCAGAAAAAACTCCCGCCAGATATAGGATGGAAGAAATTGCCACATCGAGACGCCGCCGTGGATGAAGAACCGCAATAGATTCTCGCTCCCGATTGACATTTCCAGCAAATCATTGAAAAAATCACTCGTGGGGATGAGGTCTACAGGCCGTTCGATTACCTTCCAGGGAGAGTTGCGCTCCCCGCGCACGAACGGGCGCAGGTCTTCGTCGGGAGATTCCGCATAACAGACAGAAGTAGGACTGACCACAACGAATTGCCCCGGTTCCAGCGGGGGGAAACAGACAGCGATATAACGGTCGATCATTGAGTGTTCCAAAACATTTGAAGTGTGTTATCCGCGATATTATTGCATAAGTCCGCCGATTTCATTATGTTTCTCTCTCTCCCCCAAGTTGCCGGACCCATAAAAGACCTCATCCGGTTTTCCTGTCCGCTCAGAAAGAGATTCTTGACTTTCAGCCCGTCGGGCAATAACATGCTTCATGTACACAATACGCGAAGGTTGAACGACGTTTTATTGTAAAAGACACCTTTCAAGGTGTTGATTCCTCAACACAGGAGGCAAGTCATGATCCAACGGCAGATGAAAGTCGGTTTGGTTCTGTTGGCGACGGTGATAGTGGTATCCAATGGGTGGTCGCAGGCGGATCGGGCGCGAGGTTTTGCCGCTCGCATGATCGGAGATACAGGGAAATACATCAGTATTGTCTTGTTGCTGGACCAGGAGACTTCGGCCAAAGTCGATGCATTGTGTCAGAAGGAAGGCGAAGCGTACATGGCCAAAATGCAGGAGATTATGCAAGGCGCAAGCGACAACCGCGAGGCGGGCCTGGCCAAAATGCAGGAGGAAAGAGAGAAGTACGTGGAGCGGATCAAGACCGGACTCGCCGGAATTCTCTCGGAGGAGCAGATCAAGTCCATTGAGCCGATTTTGAACGGAAGGGTCCCCAGTTCCTATCGGGCTGTGGAAGAGGGAGGCCGCAATGCCCTGTTATGGGTATTGCCTTCCCTGGGGCTTACCCCCGAACAGCGCGAGAAAATGGTGAAAGTCACCGTGCCGTATGCCTGTGGCATTCACCCATTCATAAGCCGGTCTCCCCGGCAACAATCTCTGACCGATGAGGATAAAAAGAAAATCGCCGAGC
>JAKPRU010000266.1 GCA_029557025.1 Candidatus Omnitrophota bacterium
CTCGTGTAGCCCCAATGGATATGAACCAGCACGAGCTGACAAAACAGCGATATGATGTGGCGACGATATTCACCGAGGAGCTGAATAAGAGACGGGTTGCGTTTGGGTGTGAACCGATTGATCCGATGGAACTTCTCAGAATCTTCCTGGATCTCTTGACACAGGAACAATCATCCGGTATGGGTATCCCAAATTGAGGATACCGATCAGGAGCGTGCGCCATGAAAAGACTCTCTTTGATTGCGAATTGCGGACTGCGAATTGTGGTTATTCTGGCGGTGATTTTTCTCGGACTGGTGTCGTTTGTGGAGGGGCAATCGACGAAGGTGGGTCTGAGTGAAGAGGGGACGTTGGTGTGGTCTCCGGCGTTTAAGACCCTTGAAGGCGGAGATTTTGATGCGGAGGGTCGTCTCAAACCAATCTGGTCCCATAGTTATGTTCCCCGCTTGATGACCGCCGGTTCGCAGAGCATTCTTGCGACGGACATTCCCAGGGCGATTTATCATTTCTGGATACCCGACGGAAGCAGTGTGATTACCTCCCCGATGCCAGCCCGTGGGTTCACGAATCTGATTGTGGATGTGGTGGTCGTAGACTGTACGAGTGCATACAGTGCGGACCCGATTGTGGATTATGCCACCGCTGCGATATTGGCCGATGCTAGAACGCAGCCGAGGCCCATATTTATGACGGTTGGCAGTGCGACCCGTGAGTTTCGTGCGCTTGGCAGCAACCTTCCGTTTCCAGCGAGTCAAACCTATTTCGCGGCACGTCTTCCGACCTATGTAAGTCCTGAGTCATCGATCTTATCCACGCAGTATGTTCATGGGCCGGACGCCTCGTATATGATTCCGATGGCGACGGGGGCCTTAACCTGGAACGGAGCGGGACGGCAAACATTCCCGATCCATGAGGAGTTTGTGGTGCTTGCGGCCCGTGTGCTCGGACAGGGTGCGACGGTTTCGATCAGAATGACATTTACCGGAGATCGGCGATAACAGGAGGAAACATGGCAGAGAAAGAAACAGAGAAGAAAGAAGTTCCGACCCGTTCCGGTGCCAAGACGGTGGTGTGCTTCGACTTTGAGCGGGAGTTGCGGAAGAATGCCGCG
>JAKPRU010000298.1 GCA_029557025.1 Candidatus Omnitrophota bacterium
TGCCTCCACATTCGCACGGACAGCGTAAGCCGATGCCAGAATATCCGGCGAGTGGAGCGGGCACTCCCAGCCCTGAGCGCCACGCGGCACACGGTCTCGCTCGACCGTGTCCAAACCTTTCAGCCCCGCTTGAATCAGCGACTCATTCCCCACAATCCGGCCCAATTTCAGAAGGAAATACGCCGATCCGGCGCATATCCCGTTTGTGGTCTGACCGGGAGTTCCCAAACTCTGATGAGCGGCATCCCGCTTTGGTTCCCATGCCCACGAACCATCCTCGCGCCGGCTTTGAATCAAGTCCTCGGCTCGTTTCAGCCATTCCTCCAGCGAGGGACGAAGGTACCCGGCGTAAAACGGAAACTCCCCTTGCATAATATGACAATTCGTTGCCGTAGAGAAAAACCCGGGACCGTGCTGATCCAGGGCCGATTTGACTGCTTCATCAATGCGCTGTTGAATGGTTTGACGAATCTCCGGATCCCGCGTATCAAAGCGGTCGAAGAGCAACAGGGTCGCCATACCCGGCGCAGGAGCAGGCGGCCAGTTCTGCCCGACACAATGACGCCAACCGTGCGCTTCAGGAACCCAGATCGTGTTCAGCCAGGCCTCGCGAGACAGAGCTTTTTGTTCCTCCCAGCTCCTCGGTTCCACCATCGGTTCCGCCAAGCCGAAAAGCCGGATGTATTTTTTCAGTGAAGCAAAAATAAATTCCCCTTCCTGGGAAGATGGGGCCGCGTTCCCGCTACGTGACCTATCTTGGCGTTCCAGGGAGATCACCCCCTGGAGGACAATCGGATTATCGGGAGTCAACTCAATCGGAGTCGAAGCCAGTTCGGCGTTTTCAGCGCGCCATTCAGGGGGTGGCGGCACATACAGGCCCATCGAAGAGTATTCCGTCATGCCGTCTTTGGGAGGCACATTGAACTCCGCGCCGGGCAGTTCCCTGCCCCGTTGCCATTTTTGATGCGGGTCCCAGAACATCGCGGCCAGGTTATTCTCATACTCTACCGCCATAAGCGGAATGGTGATTTTCATGGGATCCGGTCGCGTCCGTTGCGCAATGGGATTGGCCGCATCCAGTGTGCTGGAGGACTCATCCTGCGGGCTGAGGTATTCCAGCCCGGGGAACAGCGCAAAACCATGCTTTGCCCCGAAACTACGATCTCCGAACGCCACCCTCGGTCCGGCAAAATGAACCACTTCCCGCGTCCCCTCGGAGATCTCCAAATAAGAGGTGAAACGAAGGACCGACTTCTCTTTATCGATCAGAAAAGAAACCGATTGTTTCATCGGCGCATGATCTTCAGAAATATGAATCTCCCGTTCCCCGCCCCACTCGATTGAGTCTCGAATCAGCGGCCAATGGTCCAAACCGTCCCCCCTCTTGCAGATGGTGCTGGTCAATGGGTAAATCGTCCCGATCTGTTCGTATTCCCCACTCGCCTCACTGCGGTATTCAATCACCGCACCGACATGCAGGTGGTCACACTTGGGGAACGAGATACGGTAATCTCCGCAGTTCAGAACGGCCGCCGCCGCTTGAGGAGGATGGTGGAATGTCGGTGCAACCAAGCCGAATACTTGACTCACTCCCTGTTTCGGCAAAGTCACTTTCACCTTTGGAACCTTTATATCATCATGAATCTCAAACGGCCCCCGGCGGAGAACCACGCTTTCGCCCGGAGCCAGTTTCGGCGGGCCTTCCGCCACATACTTGTCCTTGAAGCTACCGGAGCTGTCCATTAGTTCGGAGACACGAAACTCCAGCGGTTCGCCATCCGGAGTGTAGTACCCGCGCCCTCTGTTCGTGATGCGCAAAGCAAAAATGTTCTGTCCGAAAAAGGGAATCGCATTGACCGGAGCGAATTCGTCAATTGTCAGCGAGGGAACGTATTGATAAACCTCACATTGCGTCAATGGCCCTGCCAGTGTGACCACATCTACCGATTCGGATCCGGACGGTGTAGTAACCCGGCGGACAATCCAGCCTTTTTCAGCCCTTTCCGCCGATCCGCCCGGCTCCAAAGAAATCCCGTCTTTCGACAGCCGTAACGTGGATATCCCATCCGGCTCGACCACATTGGCCACCACGACAAGGGCCATTTCGTTCCCATTTCGGAACCGAAGCCCGTTCGGGGTGAGCTCTGCCTCCGAGGGGCTTCCCCGGAAGGTCAAACGAAGAATTTCGGGATCGCCGAAAACCGCCCAGTCGTAATTCGCATTCCCCCGCGCAGAGGTCACGAGGGAGATATCAACCGTTTGTCCGTGGAATATGCTCAGGTCGCATGAAACCGGTTTCCATCCGGGACTTTCAACCGTCTTGGCCAGAAAGGTTCTGCCGTCAATGCGGATTTGGAAATCCACCCCGTTAAAGGGCGGTTGGGAGCGATCCCCCCACGGGATTCCATCCCGCAGTCCGAGATCGCTCACCAGAATCAGCCTTTCTGTCGGCTGAAGTTTCGGAAGAGCAAGAGAAATTCGCCAGACCGCTTCCCCATCCGGCAGCGGATGCAGGAAAATCCCCGGCGCGGTGACTTTGCCGGAGGTTTCCCGCTGAGAGGCGCTTGCTTGCAGCGCATTCTCTGCTTTTCCGTTGCCGAACTGATCGACGAGATCGTAGATCATCTCGGCATCTCCCGTGATCCATTCGGTATCGCCGAAGACGTTCATCGACAATACAAAAGACAGGGTTACGAGAGCCGCAATTCGCCGGAAAACAAAACGGTACATCTTCTGTTCCTCCTGCTGGAAATCCACAGAAACCTTACACTCCATCATGGCGCACCCGAGGCCGATTGGCAACTGAACCGGGAAGGAGCGCGATTTTTGCGAGAGCGGCCTGCTCTCTTCTCTATGGACATCTTCGTAAATACAATAGACATTTTCCGCAATTCTTGTGTTGATCCTAAGGATAATCATGCCAAGATCCCCTTACGATTTTGCCGCTATCGAAGCCAAGTGGCAGCGATATTGGCTGGAAAATAAGACGTTCAAGACCTTCAGCCCCGGTGAGGAAGGCTTTGACGCCTCCCGACCGAAATACTATGTCCTGGACATGTTTCCCTATCCGAGCGGAGCGGGCCTGCATGTGGGCCATCCCGAAGGATATACCGCAACGGATATTGTCGCACGGTACAAGCGGATGCGCGGATTCAATGTCCTTCACCCGATGGGCTGGGATTCGTTCGGCCTTCCGGCGGAACAACACGCGGTTAAAACCGGAACCCATCCCGCCATTACCACACAGAGAAACATCAACACTTTCCGGACTCAGATCCGTTCGCTCGGATTTTCCTACGATTGGGACCGCGAGCTGGCAACCAGCGCCCCCGACTATTATCGCTGGACACAGTGGATTTTCCTTCAACTGTTCAAGAAAGGACTCGCGTACCAGGCCGAATCCCCGGTCTGGTGGTGTGAACAGCTGGGCACCGTGCTCGCCAATGAGGAGGTAGACAGTGAAGGGCGCTCCGAGGTCGGCGGATTCCCATGCGTCCGCAAACCCCTGCGCCAGTGGATGCTGCGGATCACTGCGTATGCCGAACGCCTCCTCCAGGGACTGGACCTGGTCGATTGGCCGGAATCGATCAAAAAAATGCAGCGAGATTGGATCGGGCGTTCCGAAGGAGCCGACGTGGATTTTGTGGTAGCCGGCGGTCCACAAGCCGGAGAGAAGATTCGCATTTACACGACCCGTCCCGATACCCTGTTTGGTGCAACCTACATGGTCCTCGCCCCGGAACACCCACTGGTGGAAGCGGTTTCCACACCGGAACGCCTGGCGGAGGTTCGCGCTTACAGGGAAACCGCCGCCCGAAAAAGCGAGCTGGATCGAACCGCCCTGACCAAAGAAAAAACAGGTGTGTTCACCGGCGGCTATGCAGTCAACCCTGTGAACGATCAGAAAATCCCGATCTGGATTGCCGATTATGTACTCATGTCGTACGGGACCGGCGCGATTATGGCCGTCCCCGCTCACGATGAACGCGACTTCGACTTCGCCATCCGGTTCAATCTCCCCATCGTAGAGGTTGTCCGTCCGCCGTTTATCCCCGACAGCGAAGCGGAGCGCCAGAAAATCGGGTTGGTCCGGGAAGTAGAAAGGGACGGTAAAATCGTTCGTTGTTTTACCGGCGACGGAATCGCGGTGAACTCTCCGATTTTCAACAACCAACCCACTGCGCAAGCGAAAGAGACAATTACTCGATGGTTGGAGGAACAGGGGAAAGGCGAGAAGGCTATTCGGTACAAATTGCGGGATTGGCTCTTTTCCCGCCAGCGGTACTGGGGCGAGCCGTTTCCGATTATCTGCTGGGATGACGGAACTGTCGAGCCTCTGGATGAAAACGACCTGCCTCTCACCCTGCCGGAGATAGAGGATTTCAGCCCCACCGGTGAGATGAAACCGCCTCTGTCCAAGGCCGAATCCTGGTGCCGCGTAACCGACCCCAAAACCGGCCGCACCGGAATGCGTGAAACCAATGTCATGCCCCAGTGGGCGGGATCATGCTGGTATTACCTGCGATTTATTGACCCGAAGAACAACCGGCGTTTTGTCGATCCGGCAAAGGAAAAATACTGGATGCCGGTCGATCTCTACATCGGCGGCGCCGAACACGCCGTTCTGCACCTGCTCTATTCCCGATTCTGGCATAGTGTCCTGTACGATATCGGCGCGGTCTCCACGCCGGAACCGTTTATGAAATTATTCAACCAGGGGATGATTACCGCCCCCGCTTACCAGACATCGACGGGCATCACCGTTCCCACGGCGGATGTGGTCTGGGTAGACGACAAACCGACCCATCCCAGGACCGGCGAGATTCTTCATGTGATTAACGCAAAGATGTCCAAGTCATTGGGGAATGTAGTCAATCCCGAAGAGGTCATCGCGGAATGGGGCGCGGATTCCATGCGCCTGTATGAAATGTACATGGGGCCGCTGGATGCAAGCAAAATCTGGGACACGCGGGCAATAGTCGGAGTGAACCGGTTCTTGCAGCGCTCCTGGCGTCTGGTAGTCGGCGACGAAAAGGATGAGGGTGACTACCTCGTTCGTCCGTCTCTCGACGAAAACCGCGCGCCGGACATAGCCATGGAAAGGATTCTGCACCAGACCATTAGAAAGGTAACGCTCGATATCGAATCGCTGGCTTTCAACACGGCTATCGCCCAGTTGATGACCTTTGTCAATGAAGCGACCAGGAACGCTCAGACACTTACCCGCTCCCAGGCGGAGCGATTTGTATTGATCCTCTCGCCGTTCGCTCCGCATATTGCAGAGGAATTATGGGAACGCCTGGGCCATCCACAATCACTGGCTTATGAATCCTGGCCGATGTATGATGAGGCTCTCTGCGCCACGGATACCATCGAGATCCCCGTGCAGATCAACGGAAAAATCCGGGAACGGTTGTATGTACCGCCGGATATTTCCCAAGAGGCATTGCTCGCCCTGGCGAAAGAGGCCGCCGCAGCCCGCCTTGCGGGTAAACAGATCATCAAGGAAATCGTAGTACCGGGGCGGTTGGTGAATCTGGTAGTGAAGGGGTAGTTCGCAAGGTTGTAGATCGTCGGTGATTCGTCTGGATTCCGGCTTTCGCCGGAATGACGGCAGACATTCCCTCTCCCTCCGGGAGAGGGTTGGGGGGAGGGAATTTACAGACGGTCGCCGGTATTTTCCACGTGGGCAATTCACACACCCTTATTTCCTCGCCTCTTCCACCAGCTCCGTCAACATCTGAAGCGCCTCATTCGGTGTAATGTCATTCGGGTCCAGGACGGCTAACCTGGCACGTAGAGGTTCCTCTATCAGCGAAAAGAGAGAGAGCTGCATCGGAGGGACCGCCGATGGCTGATCCCGCAGGTAACCGCCGGACTCCAGCTCGCGCAGCACCTGCCTGGCCCGTTTCGTAACCTTTCCCGGAATGCCGGCCAGTTCGGCTACATGAATTCCATAAGAATGATCGCTGAACCCGCGCTCGATGCGGTAAAGAAACGTTATCTTTCCCTCGTTTTCACTCACCCTCACATGGTAATTCACGACGCGCTCCAGATGTTTTTCCAGCTCGGCCAGTTCGTGGTAATGGGTGGCAAATAATGTCTTAACCCCTCGTTGACGAATCCCGTGGAGATATTCGACAATGGCCCAGGCCAGGCTGACACCGTCATACGTGCTGGTTCCGCGCCCGATCTCATCGAGAATCACTAAACTCCGCGGGGTAGCCTCTTTCAGAATCAGCGCCGATTCGCTCATTTCCACCATAAAAGTCGATCGCCCGCGCGCCAGGTCATCCGATGCCCCCACACGGGAGAACAGCCGGTCGATCACTCCCAGACGCGCCTCTTTCGCCGGGACAAATGATCCCATCTGCGCCATAACTGCAATCAGCGCCACCTGGCGGATATAAGTCGATTTCCCCGCCATGTTCGGTCCGGTAATCACAAGAATCTGCTGGGAGGTATTGTTGATATCCGTGTCGTTCGGAACAAACAGGTCGACCGCGGGCGACTGCTCCAAGACCGGGTGACGGCCTTCGCGGATCACGATTTCATCGCCGGTATCGACTACCGGCCGAACATAGGAATTCCGGGAGGCGGCCTCGGCCAGCGCAGCAAGCGCATCCAGACGTGCCAACCGTTGCGCGGTTCGCTGTAGTCGTTCCCCATATCCGGCGACTACTTGCAGCAGTTGTTTCAGCAGGTCGTACTCCAATTCCCGCAGGCGGTCCTCTGCGTTCAGCACTCTCGCCTCATATTCCTTGAGAGCGGGAGTAATGAACCGCTCGGCATTGGTCAGTGTCTGCTTACGGATGAAATCATCGGGTATTTTATCCAGATGAGTCTTCGTGACTTCGATATAGTAGCCGAAGACTTTATTGTAGGAGACTTTGAGAGACGGTATCCCCGTCCGGTTGCGTTCCTGTTCCTGTAATGCGGCGATGGTTCCCCGTCCACTCTTGTGGACCTCGCGAAGTTGATCGACCTCTTCATGGTAGCCGTCGCGGATCATCCCCCCCTCGCGAACGGTCAGTGGAGGCTCATCGACTAACGCGGCGTGAAGAAGTTCCCGCAGTTCCCGCACGTCGTCCAGCAGACATACGGACTCATCCGGTGCATTCGGAGCCGGTGATTCGGGGACATCCTGGCCGGCCATCAGCGCGGCGGAAGCGACCGGTTGCAAGTTCCCCTCCCGCAGGAGCATTTCCAGCATCGGGATTTCATCCAGGGAGCCGCGCAGGGCAACCAAGTCCCGCGCGCTCGCGTTACCAAATGTCGCGCGGCCCAGGAGGCGCGGAATATCGTGTACCTGCCTTAGCCGTTTGCGCATTTCCTCCCGTAGAGACGGACGCGCGACCAGTTTCTCGATCAGGTTCTGGCGGTCCTCAATGGCCTGCGGAATCAGTAACGGGCGGAGAATCCAGCTCCGTAGTTCCCGTCCACCCATCGGCGTAACCGT
>JAKPRU010000299.1 GCA_029557025.1 Candidatus Omnitrophota bacterium
TCTTGTTCCACCCCCGTAGCCAGCGCCATCACCCGCTCCTGATCCAATTCCTCTACACGGAACTTGCGGCTGATTGTCCCCCGGCACATTACATACACAGAATCCGCCATACCCAGTACCTCCGGCAGATAACTCGATACAAAAAGAATCCCCCGGCCTTCCGAGGCCAGACGATTCATCAAGCGGTAAATCTCATTCTTCGCTCCCACATCAATGCCCCGTGTCGGCTCATCCAGGAGCAACACCTTCGCGTCGGCGCAGATCAGCCGGGCCAGCGCCACTTTCTGCTGATTGCCTCCTGAAAGCTCCCGGACGGCCTGGGAAGGCGACCTTGCCTTGATCCGAAACCGCTCAATCAACGCCTCGGATACACGTTCCCGCCGTGTGTGCGACAGAAACCCCCACCGGCTGATTTGCTCCGGCGCCGAAAGGGTCATATTCACCGCAACCGAGAGGTTCTGCGCAAGACCCTCACCGCCACGGTCCTCGCTCAGAAATCCGACCCCATGACGTACCATACGATGAGGAGAAGGAACCCCGATGCGCACATCCCCCAGCGTGCATTCCTCAACATCCGCCGAGTCCAGCCCGAACAGCGCCCGAAGCATCTCGGTTCGGCCTCCGCCCACCAGCCCGGCAATTCCCACAATCTCGCCCGCACCAACCTCCAGGGAAGCATTTTTCGTCCCATTCGGGCTGTTCAGGTTTTTCAGGCGCAGCAGAACCGGGCCAAATTGCCGCTCCTGTTGGGGATACAGGTCCTCAATAGTGCGCCCCACCATGTGACGGATGATCTCATTGGGAGATGTTTCGGCTGCCGGACCTTGCCAGACCCGATACCCATCCCGAAGCACAGTCACCATGTCGCCGATCCGCTCGAATTCCTCCAAGTGATGAGAAATGTAGATGATTCCCACTCCGCGCTCCCGAAGCGAATCCACAACCCGGAACAGGTTCTCCGATTCCTGCTCCGACAGAGCGGCGGTCGGTTCATCCATGACAATCAACTCCGCATCCGCCCCGATGGCGCGGGCGATCTCAACCAGCTGACGTTGCGCAATCCCCAGCTGACGAGTCGGTAGAGTGGGGTCGATATCGGCTCCCAGCATCCTGAAAAGTTCACGTGTCCGCTGTTTTTCCTCCGATTCCCGCACAACCCCAGCAGAACGGATTTCCCGTCCCAGGAAAACATTTGCGTGAACCGGAAGATGCAGGGCCAGGTTGAGCTCCTGGTAAATCATCGCAATCCCGCTCCGAAGAGAATCAATCGGACTGTGTGGACGGTGCAACCGACCTTTCCAGCGGATCTCCCCCCGGTCCGCTTTCTCAACCCCCATCAGGATCTTGACAAGAGTACTCTTCCCAGCCCCGTTCTCCCCCGCCAAAACATGAACTTGTCCCGGAAAAACGTCCAAATCCACACCCGCCAACGCCACAGTCTGGCCGAATGTTTTGTGTATGCCGCGAAACGTCAGGAATTCCTCTGCCACCGGTATCTCAAATCCACAGATGTTTTCCGCATCGCCAACAGGATAAAAATGGAAAAACCCCATTATTCTAATAGTATGGAGATATACAGAATACCTTGAGACCCCTTAGCGGTAACCGGAATTGTGCCGGGAAGCGATGGGTAAAATCCGGAAACTTCGCTCCCTCCAGGGAACCGGAAGCCCCGAAACAGCATCAGGCCAGGGCGCTGTTCTCCAAACTCTCCAGTCCAACTCCGTCGATCGGCGTTCCACAATGGCCGCATCGTCCGTCTTTCAGAAAATACCCTGTCACCGTAAATCCAAAACGCTCGATCACCATTCGCCTGCATGAATAACACCGCGTACTTTCCGTGGGATCACCGGGAAGATTCCCGGCGTAGACATATCTCAACCCCGCTTCCCGGCCGATTTGTACGGCGCTCCCGATCAACGAAACCGGCGTTCTTCCCCGATCCGTCATTCTATAATCGGGATGAAACACGCTGATGTGCCAGGGAATCTCCTTGCCCACGGAGGCAATAAACTGCGCAATCTCCCGAATCTCCTGTGTGCT